>JBJSXS010000034.1:0-4700 GCA_046086545.1 Gemmata sp. | reverse complement strand
TGCCCCGCCGCGCGAAGCCCCGCCCGCACTCGCGGCTGACGGCACCCCGCTTCAGCCGGCTGCGGTGCCGGACCCGGTACACGACCCGCACACGCGCCCCGTCGGGGGGTTGCCGCTCTCCGTGATGGTCGGGCTCGCGCTGATCCCGTTCGCGATCCCGCTCTTGTGGTACATCGGCCCGATCGTCGCCGGCAAGGAGGCGTCGCTGTCGCTGGCGGTGCCGGTGTCGCTGGCGGTGGCCGCGTCGGCGCTGTGTCTGGGGGTCGTGTACACCATCGACTGGACCGCAACGACCCGGCTCAAGGGCGTGCTGACGCTGGTGGGGCTGGCGTACTTCGCTGCGGCCGGGCTGTACTTCATGAAGAAGGAGGCGATGGACCGGGTCCGGGCGCACTTCCGCCCGGGGTGGATCACCGTACAGGCGCCCGACCAGAGTTGCCGGGCGCGGATGCCGTGGCCGCCCGCGCCCGACGACCGCTCGCCGCTGGCCGACCTGACCCGGTCGGTGGGGTTCGCCCGGTACTCGCGGTACACGCCGAACCCGGACTCGGACCGGGAGTACGAGTACCGGTTCGCGATCAGCAGCGCCGAGCCGGGCGCCAAACCGGACGGGTGGCTCGGCCCGGTCCGCGAGCAGCTGTGGTTCGCCCGCGCGGGCGAGGCGGTCAAGGGCGGTGGCGACCTGCTCGCGGAGCGCGCCGTCCGGCACGTCGAGGGGGCGGACGCCGCCCCCGACGGACGCGAGTGGCACCTCAAGCTGAGTGACGGCCGCTCCCGCGTCGTGCGCGTGTTCCTCATCAACGGGCGCGCGTATTACCTATCGGCCGAAGGGCCGGACGTGACCCCCGACGAGGAACACGCGGCCCCGTTCTTCAACTCGTTCGCCCTGATCCCGCCGCGCCGCATGTGGAAGCGGTAACGCGCCGCACGAGCTGGCCCGCGCTCGGGTCGCGGCTGACCGGACACCCAAACACCAACCGCTTCTTCGATGCAAGTCCGCTCGTTACCCGTGCTGCAGAACTGGGACTGTCACTCGTGCGGCGACTGCTGCCGGTCGTACGCGGTGCCGGTGACCGCCGAGGAGCGGCGGCGCATCGAGGCGCAGGGGTGGGAGGCGCTGCCCGAGTTCAAGGGCGTGCCGTACTTCGTGAGGCGGCGCGGCGAGTTCTACCTGAACCACCGCGCCGACGGCGGGTGCGTGTTCCTGGGCGCCGACAACCGGTGCCGCGTTCACGGCAAGTTCGGTTCGGCCGCGAAGCCGCTCGCGTGCCGCATCTACCCGTTCCTGCTGGTGCCCGCCGGGGACCACTGGAACCTCGGGCTGCGGCTCGCGTGCCCGTCGGCCGCCGAGAACAAGGGGCGGCCGCTCGGCGCGCAACTCGGCGACGCGCGGGAGTACGCGGCGTTCTTCGAGTCCACCGCCGCGCCGGGCGCACTGGCCGCCCCGCCGCCCCCGCTGTCCGGCTCGCGGGCGGTGCCCTGGGGCGACGTGGCACGCATCGCGGCCGCGTTCTCGAAGCACTTGGCGAACGACCAGGACCCGTTCGAGCGCCGGTGGCGGAAGATTCTGTTCGTCGTCGCGCTGTTGCGGAAGGCGACGTTCGACGGCGGCGGCGATCCGAAAAAAGCTGTGACCGGCGGGAAGTTGAGCGAGATGCTACACGTGCTCGGCCTCGCGGCCGGCGACGAGGAGCCGGCGACCGCGGCGCAGGTAAAGCCGCCCGGGTGGGCCGGGCGCACCGTGTTCCGGAACCTGGTGGCGGTGTTCGCGCGCAAGGATCACGGTGCGGAGAAGGGCACCGCACAGCGCGGCCCGCTGCGCCGGTTCGCGTCCGCGGTGAAGTTCGCGACCGGCACCGGGCGCGTGCCGAAGGTTCACGCGGTGCTGACCGACGGGGCCACGTTCGCCGCGGGCGAGCGGTCCGTCGGCGCGCTGAGCGACACGGCCGCGGCGCTGCTGACGCGCTGGCACCGGCTGAAGGTGGAATCGCTCCAGTTCTGCGGCGCCCCGAACTTCGGCTTGGGCGTGTGGGACGGGATCGAGGCTCTGGCGCTGACGTTCCCCGCCGCGATGTGGCTGGCGCGGGTGCTGGTCGCCGGCGGCAAGACCCCGGACGAGGCCGTCACGCAGGCGGTGCGGATGGTGGACGACAACTTCGGTTTCAACCCGCTGCTCGGCTCGGCGCGCCAGAAGTTCGCGCTGCGCCTGCTCGGCAACCGCGGCGACCTGCCGCGCCTGGTGGCGTGGTACGGGCGCTAGAACAAAGCGGAAGCGGCAGGGCGGAAGGCGGGGTGCCGAACACACGGTGCCGCCGGCGCGTGCCTGTGACTGCCCGCCTTCGCCCCTTCCGGCCCTACTCGTCCACGTCGAACTGCACGAGCTTGCCATCGGCGGTGCCGCACACGCCCGCGGAGCCGTCCGCACTGAAGGCGAGGCACGTCAGCGGTCCGCAGCCCCAGTCGTACTCGCGCACCATCGCCCACGTCTCCGGGTTCCAGCGCTTCAGGCGCCCGTCACCGCCGACCGTGGCGAACGCGTCCTGGCCGGCCAGAAATGCCGCGTCTGTGAACCGCGCTTTGACGCGCCGTAAAGGCCGGCTGGTGCCGGTGGACACGTCGAGCACGTGGAACTCGTCCTCCCACCCGAACGCACAGGTGCCGCTGTCGCGACTGAACGACACGAACCCCGGGCGCTTGTAGTAGACGCCGGGCGGCATCCGGTGCCGGTAGTCAAGGCCGCCGGACGCGGCGAACCGGAGCTCGAACCCGGCGCTCCAGATGCCCGCCAGGAACTCGCCGTCCGGGCTGAAACTGAGCTTCTCGCACGGCGGCCAGTAGTCGAACCCGCTGAGCGGGCGCAGCCCCGGCAGCGCCCACCGCAGGAGCTTCTCCCCGCTGGTGTGCGTGGTGGTCGCGACCAGTGCCTTGCCGTCCGGCGACACCGCGATGCCGCCGGAGAACCGCAGCGCCGCGTTGCGCGGGGGGCGGTAGGCGGTCGAGCCTTCCACCAGATACAGCTCGGACCGCGAGACGTGTGCGATCCAGGCGCTCACCGGGTCATACGCGACTTGATCGGACCCCCGGTGCCCTTGGACGTGAGGCAGCGGCTCGCCGCTCGCCCAGCGAAACGCGCCGAGCGCGTCCCCGGACGCCGCGACGAACCGGACGTCCGGGGACACCGCCAGCGCGCGCACCTCACCCAGGTTGGCGTCGATCACGCGCATACGCGGCGTGCTCCCCTGAGGGCCGTGGATAACCGGGGCATCTGCTCACCCCTCACAGTGCTTCACACATCCGAGTCCCGGACGCCCACGCGCCCCCTGCGCCCGCCGGCCGCGGCCAGCGCGCCGCCGGGGCTGATCGCGACCGCATCGGCCGACGCGCGTTCGCCCTCGAAAGTGCGCACCGGCGGCCCGCACGCTCGCGGCTGACGGCTTCCGTCATCCTACCTTACGGGCCGGCGCGGTGCCATTACACGCAGCCGGGCAACGCGCCGGAAAACCCCACGTAAAGGAACACGCGGGCGGCTTCTCGGTTGAAGCCGCCCGCGTGCCGGTTGCCGTCAGCGCGTCGCAACACGCGACGTCATTTCGCGGCCACGTTGTAGACCCACAGGGTGTCGCGCTCGCGGACGTAGAGCTTGCCGTCGAGGACGACCGGGTGCGCCCACGTGTTGTTCTTCCCGTTGGGCACCTTGAACGAGCTGATCTCGGTGTACTTGTCCGCGTTCGCGTCCGCGAGCACCACCCACCCGTCGGAGTAGCGGATGTAGAGCTTGCCTTCGGCGGCGGTCAGCGACGCGGACCCGCCCCCCTTGCCGCCCGAGCGCTGCCAGAGGATTTCGCCCGTCTTCAGGTTCGCGCACCACGGCTTGCCGCTGTCGTCCAGGTCGCCGTACAGCTTGTCGCCGACCAGGATCACGCCGCCGTGCTTGTTCTTGAGTTCCGGTTTCCAGTACACTTCTTCCACCGCGAACTTGTCCCCGCTCTTGGTGACCTTCAGCAGCGCGGCCCCGCGCCCGTACCCGGCCGCGGCGAACACGTGGTCCCCGCTCACGATCGGGGTCGGGATGTTCGCGGTGTTACCGGCGAACCGCTTGCCGTCGGTGCCGTACTGCCACAGCATCTTGCCGTCCTTCGCGTCGAACGACACCAGCCCGCCGGCCATCAGCCGGACGTACTGCTTGACGCCACCGAGGTTGGCGATCACCGCCGACGAGTACCCGGTTTCGCCCCCCTTGGGCGTGGCGCCGGCCCACACCTGTTTGCCGGTTTTCTTGTCCAGTGCCACCATCGCGGCCTTCGATCCGCCCGGGGAGACGATCAGGCGGTCCCCGTCGATGGTGGGGGACTCGGTGAAGTTCCACGCCCCGGTCTGGCCGCCAAAGTCGCTCGGGAGGTTTTTCCGCCACACTTCCTTGCCGTCCTTTACGGTCGCGCACACGAGGTCGCCGAACTGCCCCAGCGCGAACACGAGGTCGCCGTCCACGGTGGGCGTGCAGCGCGGCCCCTCGTAGCTGCCGCCGGTCTTGCCCACCTTCAGTTCCCACAGCTTCTTGCCTTTGGCGCGGTCGAGGGCGAACAGGAAACAGTCCGGCTTCACGTCGCCCATCGTGAACACCTTGTCGCCGACGACGGACACGCTGGAGAACCCGATGCCGATGCCCTCGGTCTTCCACGCCAGCGGCGGGCCGTCGTCCG
>JBJSXS010000033.1:0-4616 GCA_046086545.1 Gemmata sp. | reverse complement strand
GGCCGCGGCCGCCCTCGGTCTGGAAGATCTCTTCCTCCGCGTTGATGATGATGCGCGGCGTCACCATGATCATGATGTGCCGGGTGTCGCGGCCCACGCCCACGTTCTTGAACAGGCGGTTCAGGTACGGGATCTTGGACAGGAACGGGGGCCCGAACTCGTTCCGGTTCTCGCGCACCGTCTTCAGCCCGCCCAGGAGCACCGTGCCCCCGTCCGGGCACACCACGGTGGTCTGAATGTTCAGGCTGGTGAACGACGGCTGTTGCAGGAACTGGGTGAACGGGATCGGCTGGCCCTGGCTGCCGCCCTCGAACACCGGGGTGATGAACGTGGTCACCGGGAACAGCGGCACCGACGCCCCCGACTGGGCCGACAGGTTCACCGGCAGGTTGAGCCGGACGAACCGCCGGTCGGCCGACACCACCGCCTGGATGGCGATGTTGAAGTTGGTGTCCGGCCCGGACAGCGGGGTGTTGTTGGGCACGAACACGATCTGCCCGTTCTGCCCGGCCAGCACCGACACGCTGGTCACGAAGAACTGCTGGTCGGTGACCGCCAGGGTCGCGGTCTGGCCGTTGAACAGCGTCAACTTCGGGGCCTGCATGATGTTCGACCGCATGTCCCCCTGGGCCATCTCCAGGAACGTGTACACCTGGATGTCGTTCAGGAACGCCAGGCCCAGCGAGATGCCGCCGTTGTCGCCCGGGCTGTTCGGGTAGTTGCCGAACGCCGGGATCGCGCGCTGGAAGCTGGTGGCCCGGATCGGCACGTCCAGGTCCGGGGTAAAGGTTCCGGCCGGCGTCAGCCCGACCGTCACGCCCTTGTTGTTGATGTCGTTGATGAACGGGGCCGGGCGGAACTGGCCGGTGGCGAGGGCCGGCTCGAACTTGGTCGTGTCGGTCTTGATGTTGACCGAGAAGTCCAGGCCCATGCGCTCGAAGAACGACTCGGCCAGCGACACGATGCGCACCTCGACCGCGATGGCCAGGTCCTGCAGCCGGCGGAGCGCCTCCAGCAGGTCCTGCACTTCGGCGATCACGTCGGCCGTCTGGTTCACCACCAGCGCGCTGCCGATGTCGAAGAACTCGACCTTGCCGCTCCCCCCGTGCCCGTCCCACGAGTACGGGCGCACCATGCTCGTCAGGAGCTTGATGAGCTGCTCGTGCTTGCTGCCGCTGGACCCGGGGCTGACCACGTTGGACGAGCCGCCCAGCGGGTTGCTCTGGAGCGAGCCGCCGCCCGACTGGATGCCCGGCGACTGGATGCCGGGCGCGGTGGCCAACTGGCCTGCGGCCGGGCCGCTCGGGACGCCGCCGCCCAGCCCGCCCACCGGGTCGCGCGGGGTCGGGGCGGTGCCGCCGCCGAGCCCGGGGACCGACAGGCCCTGAGCGTTGCGGCTCAGCATCTTGTCGAAGTTGGCGTACTCGGGCAGCGCGAAGTTGGGCACCGGGGTGACCAGGTCGGCCACCGAGAACACCTTCGTGTACAGCCGCCCCTTGGCCTTCTTGGCGGTGGTGATCTTCACCACGTCGCTCTCGATCACGTAGCTCAGCCCGGCCGGCTCCAGGAAGCAGTTGAGCACGTTCCGCGCGGCCAGCGGCGCGCCGACGTCGAAGTTCACCAGCTGCACCTCGCTGATCTGCTCGGCCTGCAGCGAGGTCACGTCCAGCCACATGGGCACGCCGGTGAGCGTGCGCAGGTTCTGGATCGCCTGGTCCAGCGGGGTCTGCCGGAACTCGACGGTGATGGGCTTGTCCAGCTTCAGCTCGATCTCGTACGTCGCCGGGGTGCGGGTCTTGATGTGCAGGTCGTTGCCGGACCCGCGCAGGCTGGCCCGCTGGCTGGCCCGCAGCGCCACCGCGACCGGGTCCGTGCTGGTCACCAGCGGCCCCATCTTGTCGGCGTCGTTCAGCCCGCCCAGCACGAACTTGTCGTGCTCGGCCTTGCGCTGCTCGGCCTCCTTCACCTGGCGGCCCAGCTTGGCGGCCTCGTACAGCGCGCTCACCGCGGGGTCGTCGGCGTCGAGCTGCTTGGCCTGCAGCGCGACCCGCTCGGCGGTGTTGTAGTCGCCCTTCTTGATCAGGTCGTTGTACCGCCGCACCAGGAGCGCCACCTCCTTCTTGCGCTCCTCCTCGGCGATGCCGCGGCCGACGATCAGATCTTTGGCCTCGCGCTTCTCCTTGTTCTGCCGCGCGACGGCATCGGTCTGGCCCTTCATGAGGCGGAACGTGTCGAGCCGGCCGTCCACCGGGCGCAGCAGGAGCGCGACGCTCGACGGCTCCAGGCCCGACGCGCGGACCCGGTTCGAGTAGTCCACGAGCATCTGCATGGCGAGGTCGGTCTCGCCGCGGCCGAACGCGGCCTGCGCGTCCGACTGGACCTTGAGCCCCTCGCTCCGCAACTTCTGGAACTGCACCTTCTTGAGCGCGTCGGCCTGCGAGGCCGGCGCGTCCGGGCTCACGCGGGCCACGCCCGGGGGGTTCGAGCCGGCCGGCGCGCCGGTCATCGGGTCGGCCGGCGGGGTGGTGCCCACCGGCAGGCCCACGTCCGGCGGCTGGGTCACGGTCGCGCCGGCGGTCGCGACGCCGCCGCTCACCTTGTCCAGTTCGGCCTTGCACGCGGTCAGCATCTCGTCGCGCTCGGCCTTCGCCTCCTTCGAGAGCAGGTTACCGTCCACCAGCACCAGCACGTTGAACGTCTGCTGGTACTCCTTGCTCTTGAAGGTGCCCTTGGCGTTCTCCAGCGTGGCGGCGGCGACCCGCTGCTTCTGCTTGAGCTTCTCGGCGTCGATGCTGTTGAGCATCGCGCGGGCCTCGTCCTGCACGCCGCCCAGGTTGTGCGCCTGGAGCGCGAGCCGGGCCGCGGTCTCGAACTGCCCCTGCTTGAACTCGTAGTCGGCCTGGTCGAGCAGCTGGCGCCCGGTGACGGTGCCGCCCGCGGCGCCCGGCTTGGCGCCGTTGTACACGGTCTGGCTGCCCGGGGGCAGGGCCGGCACCGTGCCGCCCGCGGCGCCCGGCCCGCCGGCGGGAACGAGGTACTCCGGGCCGCCCGCGGCGACCAGCCCGCCCGGGGGCGCGGCGCCGTACTTGCCCTCGGACGCGGCGAACAGCGCGGCCTTGGCCTCGGTCACCGGCTTCGGGAACAGCCCGAGCGTGCCGGCCACCCCGCTCGCGTTGGTGAGGGCCGCGTTCGCCCGCACGTAGTCCTTCTGCGCCGTGAACGCCCGCGCGTCGCGGACCAGCTTGTCGATGGCCGCGGTGCCGCGGGTGTTCAGGTCCTGCAGCGCGAACCCAGGGCTGAACTCGTTCGGCCCGAAGGCGGCGCCGAGCTTGTCGGCCTCGACGTACTTGGCCTTCGCGGCGGCGAAGTTGCCCTGGTCGGCCAGCGCGCGGCCATCGGCCACCAGCCTCGTCGCGCTCTGCTTAGCGGCGTCCGGGGCGACGGCGTTCGGGGCGGGCGCCGGGGGCGTGCCGGTGCCGGGCGCCCCCGGGCGGGTGCCCTGGGCGACGGCGGCGTCCGGGTTGCTCGGGACGTTCTTGAACTTCGCCCGCGCGGCCTCCAGCTCCTTGACCAGCCTGTCGGGGCGGTCGCCCATGTCCCAGGTCGAGTACGGGCCGTGCAGCGCGTCGGCCTTGCGGGCCATCTGGAGCGCGGCGTCCAGGTTGTACGCGCGCTCGGCGTCGTTGACGGCCGGCTTGGCGGCGGTCGCCTTCGCCTGCTTCATCAGTTGCTCGGCCTGCGCCTTCTGCGCCTTGGTCTGGGCCGTCTGAATGTCCTTGCGGAGCGAGTTGGGCGTGTCGTCGAACAGCCCCCACTTGCCGGCCGAGTTGTTGGCCTCGGCCGCCTGCGCGAGGTCTCGCGCCTCGGCGAACCGGCCCGCCTCCAGCGCCTTACGGCCGTCCTTGAGGAGCTGCTTCGGGTCGGCGGCCCCGCCCGAGCTGCTCGCGGGACGGGCCGCGCCCGCCGTCGCGGCCGGCACCGCGGCCGTGCCGCCCTTGTCCTTGTCCTTCCCGAACTGGGCGTGCACGATGGCGACCGTCCCCCCGGTCAGCACCGGCACCAGCAGCAGGTTGGCTGCCACCCGCTTCCAGTTCCACGGCTTCTTCTGGAACACTCTGGCCTCCTTTGCTCCTGCACTGGTGAGGGCCGGCAGGGACTCCCCCTGTCGCGCGGCGGGTCGCGCCGCACGGCTGCCGGTCCTTATGCCCCCGGAGTCGCCCCAGCAACTCCGAAGGCATCCGTCTCGCGAGGGCGCGAAGCCCCGCGGAGAGTGTGTGAGAAAGCGTGGGGGCAATACCCCCACCAGCCGCGGGCGTCAAGCGCTTTGGCTCAAGTTTCGGCGGTGCGGCGCGCGTGAAGACGTGCGGCCGCCGGGCCCGCGGCAAGCGGCGCGAACTGGGCAAGCGCGACGTGTGATGTGGGGCGCTCGCCCCGGCGGGGCGATCACCCGACCACGCGGCGGAACATCGCCACCGTTTGTCGGGCGGCGGCGTCCGAATCGGGCAGCGGCAGGATCTCGGCCGACAGGTAGCCGGCGTAGCCGGTTTCGACGAGCGCCGCCACGACGGGCAGGAAGTCGGTGTGCCCGAACCCGGCGGCGCGGCGGTTCGAGTCCG
>JBJSXS010000032.1:0-6144 GCA_046086545.1 Gemmata sp. | reverse complement strand
CCGCGCGGTGGTGCGCAAGGCGAAGCAGAAGGGGCTGCCGATGCGGATCGGCGTCAACGCCGGCAGCCTCGAAACCGAGGTGAACCTCAAGTACGGGTTCCCGTGCCCGCCCGCGATGGTGGAGAGCGCGCTGCGGTACATCGAAGTGGCCGAGAGCGAGGGCTACCACAACATCATCGTGTCGCTGAAGTCCTCCGACGTGCTGGTCGCGGTGGAGGCGTACCGCCTGTTCGCGCAGCTGTGCGACTACCCCACGCACATCGGCATCACGGAAGCCGGTAAACCGCCCTACGCGGTGACGAAGAGCGCCGCGGGCCTCGCGCCCATCCTCCTGGACGGCATCGGCGACACCGTCCGCATTTCGCTGCTCGGCGACCCGGTGCCGGAGATCGCGGCCGCGTTCGACATCCTGCAAGCCACGCAGCGCCGCGTGCGCCGGCCCGAACTGATCGCGTGCCCCACCTGCGGCCGACTCGCCATCGACCTGGAGAAGATCATCGCGGAACTCGAGTCGCGCCTGAACGGGAAGCGCCTCCCGGTGAAGATCAGCGTCCTCGGGTGCGTGGTGAACGGCCCCGGCGAGGCGCGCGAGGCCGACATCGGCATCGCCGCCGGCAACGGGCAGGGCATGATCTTCCGCAACGGCGAGATGGTGCGCCGCGTGGCCGAGGCCGAGATCGTGGACGCGCTGATGGAGGAGCTCAAGAGCTGGGAAGCCGAGAACGCGCACCGCATCCCGAAGGCGGCCGACGCGGAGGGCCTGGGCCGGCGCAAACTCCCCGTGGTGACCGCGTGACGCGGCGCCCGGGGCGGCGACGGGCGCGCGTGCTGTTTCGCGCGGAACGTCCTGTACTGCGCGAGCGGCTCTCGCTCCCGGAATCATATTCTGACGGTGTGCCTTACGTCCGGTCTGCCCGCTCCGAGCGCCCCCAAAATGCGTCCCCTCCGCCGCGCGTTCACGCTCATCGAACTGCTCGTCGTCATCGCGATCATCGCGATCCTGATCGGGCTGCTCCTGCCCGCGGTGCAGAAGGTGCGGCAGGCCGCGGCCCGCGCGTCGGACCTGAACAGCCTGAAACAGTGCGGGGTCGCGGTGCATCACGCCAACGACGCCAACGGGCGGATGCCCGCGCTCGTCGGCACCCGGTACAGCGCCAGCGCCGGTTCGGGGGCCGCGACCGCGACCGCCTGGCTGCTCGTCTCGCACTGGGTGCTGCTCACCCCGTACCTCGAGCAGAGCGGCGTGTACAATGGCGTGAGTACGGCCACCGACTTCTGGGCGAAGGTGCCGATCAAGACGTACGCGTCGCGCAACGACCCGACGGCACCGGACGGGATCGGGGCCGACGGCCTGCCGGTCGGCAGTTGGGCCGCCAACGGGTACGTGTTCGGCCTGCCGACCGGCGGCGGCAGCGGCCTCATCGACGCCGGCGCGAGCCTCGACCGGTCGTTCCCCGACGGCACCTCCAACACAATCATGTACGCGGGCAAGGCCGGGAAGTGCGGCAGCGGCGGCTCGCTGTACGCGGCCATCGACATCAAGGGCTACTGCGACGACACCGGCAAGCCCTACCCGGTCACCTACGGCGCGTTCTTCGGCATGAGGGTGCCCGACGCGGCCGGTAACGGGGTCGCGTTCCAGGTGTCGCCCGTCGCCAGCGCGTGCGATCCGGACCTGCCGCAGACGTTCTACCCGTCCGGCATCCTCGTGTGCCTCGCCGACGGCAGCACGCGCCAGGTGAACGCCGGCATCCGCCCTCTAACCTGGCGCCAGGCGATTCTGCCCAACGACGGCTCAGTTTTGGGCAACGACTGGTAGGGACAGGGGATAGGGAACAGACGATGGGAGCGGGTTACAGGAAAGTATAGGGGGGGTCGGCGCCGGCCTCGGGGGGGCTTCGTGCGTGCGCGGCGCTTTTCATTTCTCATGCCCACTTCATTCGCGGGGGGTAAACTCAAATAGTTCCCTGGGTTACTTCGGGCGGAGGGCGGACCCGTGCGCGTGCTGCTCGTCGAGGATCACCAGCCGCTCGTCAAGGCGCTGCGGCAGGGACTGGAAGAGGAAGGGTTCGCGGTCGATGTCGCGACCGACGGCGAGGAGGCGGACGTGAAGTGCCGCAGCACGTCCTACGACGTGATCGTCCTCGACGTGATGCTCCCGAAACTGGACGGCCTCACGCTCCTCAAGCGGTGGCGCGGCGCCGGGGTCGAAACGCACGTCCTCATGCTGACCGCGAAGACCACCACGAACGACAAGGTGACGGGGCTCGATTCCGGGGCCGACGACTACCTGGCCAAGCCGTTCGAGATGGACGAACTGTTCGCCCGCATCCGCGCGCTGGTGCGCCGCGGGCATCAGCAAAAGGACCCGATGCTCCGGTGCTACGACCTCGAGATCGACACCGCGGCACGCACCGTGCGCCGGGCCGGGCAGGTGGTCCACCTCACGCCCCGCGAGTACGCGCTGCTCGAGTTCCTCGCGTACCACTGCGGCAAGGTGGTGACCCGCAGCATGATCTGGGAGCACCTGTACGACGAGTACGACGAGAACACGTCCAACGTGGTGGACGTCTACATCCGGTACCTGCGGAACAAGGTGGACAAGGGGTTCGACCCGCCGCTGATCCTCACCCGGTGGGGCGAGGGGTACATGCTCCGCGGCGGCGACGATCCTTCGCCTTCGGCGAAATAAAAAGTTAGAAATGAAAAGTGAAAAGTTGAAACGCGGCACTCGGCCGCGCTGTGAGTCGGATGCTCATTTTGAACTTTTCCTTTTTCACTTTTAAACTGGTTCCCATGCGATCCATCCGCCGCTCTCTGTTGGGCTACCTGCTGGCGCTGCTGGCGCTGGCGCTGGGCGCGGTCGGCGTGCTGGTGGATCGGTTCGCGCACGCGGCCATGCGCACCCGCGAGGCGTCCGAGACCGAGCGCATCGAGCACGAGTTCAAGTCGCGCCAGGCCGAGGCCAAGGCGCGGGCAGCGGAGGCGCAGCGTAAGTTCGAGGCCGACCTGCTGGCGGACGCGAAGCAACTGGCCAAAGAAGTGCAGTACAAGCTGGCGGTGATCCTGGGGCAGAACCCGGAGCGCCGGCTCACCCCGATTGAGCGCCTCGTGTTCCAGGCCGGCTCCTACCTCGCACAGCAGACCCCCGGCCCGAGTCCCCACGGGCCGATGTACCGGGCGGGCGACCGGGCGGGCGACCGGGCGGGCCGGTTCGTGGAACCGCCCCCGCCGATCAAGGCGTCGGAGGACGAGGCCCGGCTGTTTCACCTGCGCGTCGGCCTGACCGAGTTCGCGGCACCGCTCGGGGGGCTGGTGGCCGGGCCGGTCGTGGCCGCCCTCCGGCCGCGGTTGGTGGGCCAGGCCTCGGGCAGCGGCGGCGTCCCGGGCGACTTCCGCGTGTTCAGCGATCCGCGGCGCTACAGCCCGTACCCGGGCTGGGTCGAGTACGACGGCCCGCAACTGATGGCCCGCGTGGCCGAGACGCTGGGCAAGACGTTCGAGGACGACGAGCACCCGACCGGGTTCCAGATCACGCTGCTCGGGGCGCCGGCCGGCCGGCCCGTGCAACTCGTCACCGTGCCGTACCCCGCACGCGTCGGGTCCGACCTCGTCGAACTGCCGCTCGACCCGAAGTGGTTTACCGCCGATCAGGAGACCGAGCCCCAGCTGGACACGGTCGCCGTCCCGGGGAAGGGGAACCTGCGCCGGGTGGTGACCGCGACCAGTCCGAACGGGCGGCCCATGATGTTCAACATCTGGATGCC
Organism: Gemmata sp.; assembly: GCA_046086545.1. Lineage (GTDB taxonomy): Bacteria > Planctomycetota > Planctomycetia > Gemmatales > Gemmataceae > Gemmata. The sequence continues at coordinate 2,377 of JBJSXS010000032.1, read as the reverse complement.
GCCCCCGCCGCCGGTGGTCGCGAGCGCGAACCCGCCGTTCCGCCCGCTCCCGCGGGGGCCGCACCTGTCGCTGCGGGTGGTCGTGCATGTGGCCCGCGCCCCCGTCGCCCCGGACGACGGGCTGACGGCCGCACGCACCAACCGCGACGACGACCTGACCCGCGTGCGGGCCGAGACGCAGACCGAACTAACCACCCTGCGCGCCCGGCTGGTGCTCATCGGCGCGGGCACGTTCGTCGCCCTGGTGCTCGGCGGGTGGCTGTTCGTGGCCCGCGGGCTGGCCCCGCTCCGCGTTCTGTCCGAGGCCGTCAGCCAGGTGTCCGAGAAGGACTTCCGCTTGCCCGTTGTGCCCACCGAGCTGGGGCGCGAGCTCGCCCCGATCCACGCCCGCATCACGCAGACGCTGACCCTGCTCCAACGTGCCTTTGCAAGGGAGAAACAGGCCGTGGCCGACATCTCGCACGAGCTGCGCACGCCCATCGCGTCGCTCCTCGCGACCATCGACGTGGCGCTCCGCAAGGACCGCACCCCGGAGCAGTACCGGGACGCGCTCCGGGAGTGCCGGCTGATCTCCAAGCAGCTCGGGCAACTGGTCGAGCGGATCATGACGCTGGCCTCGCTCGACGCCGGCAACGATCACACCAGCGTCAGCCCCACAGACGCGGGCGAGCTTGCCGCCGGGTGCGCCGCGGTCATCCGCCCGCTGGCGGCCGCGAACAGCGTTGGGCTGACCGTTCACACGGACGACGAGGTGCTCCTCGACACCGACGCGGGCAAGTTGCGCGAGGTGCTGATGAACCTGCTGCACAACGCGGTCGAGTACAACCGGCCGGCCGGCACCATCGAGCTGACCGCGCGCCGCCGGGGCGCGAGCGCGGTGTTCGAGGTGCGCGACACCGGGATCGGCATGAAGCCCGAGGTGCGCGAGCGCATCTTCGAGCGGTTCTACCGGGCCGACACGTCGCGGCACGCGACCGGGGTCCACGCCGGGCTCGGCCTCGCCATCGTGAAGGAGTACGTCGCCCGGCTGAACGGCACGATCACCGTGGAGAGCGAACCGGGGCAGGGCACCACGTTCCGCGTCACCTTCCCCGCGCTCGCCGCCTCGCCCCCGCCGGGCGCCCCGGAGCGCCCCAAGCCGGCGCGCGGCGTCGTGCCCACCGGGTCGTAATGAGAAGACCCGGCCCGGCCGGAAGGGCCGGGCGTTCCCTTTTGCGCTGGCGTTCAAACTGAGCGGCGTTATACTGTAGAGGATACACCGCCGGACTCTCCCGCCCCCTGCCCGCACTCCGACCCGCCTTCACTGGAGCACTCTTAAATGCGGCTCCGTCTGCTGCTACTCGCGGCCTGCTGCACCCTCGCGCCGGCGGCTCGCGCCGCGGAACCGGCGCTCCCGCCCGCCAAGAAGCCCATCGAGCAGGTGATCGACCAGCTCGTCGACGCGGCCATCGCGGAGGCGGGCGTGACGCCCGCGGCGCAGGCCGACGACGCGACCGTCATCCGCCGGCTCACGCTCGACCTCGTGGGCCGCATCCCGACCGCGGGCGAAGTCGCCGGCTACGTGAAATCGACCGACGCGGAGAAGCGCGCGAAGCTGGTGGACCGCCTGATCGGGTCTCCCGGGTTCGTGCGCCATCAGGCGGCGCTGTTCGACGTGATGCTGAACCCCGAAGGCGACCGCCGCGGGGGCAGCGAGTTTCGCACGTACCTCGCGGACGCGCTCAAGGAGAACAAGCCCTGGGACCGCATCTTCCGCGAGGTGCTGCTGCCCGACGAGACCGACCCGAACCTGAAGGGCGCCGCCGCGTTCCTCCGCGGGCGCGTCAGCGACATGGACAAGCTCACCTCGGACGTGAGCGTCGCGTTCTTCGGGGTGAACGTGAGCTGTGCGCAGTGCCACAACCACCCGCACGTCGAGGCGTGGACCCAGGACCACTTCTACGGCATGAAGGCGTTCCTCGCCCGTACCTTCGACAACGGCGGCTTTCTCGGTGAGCGCGGCTACGGCGTGGTGAAGTACAAGCCGACGAAAGGGCCGGAGCGCACCGCGAAGATGATGTTCCTCACCGGCGCGACCGTCGAGGATCAAACCGCGAAGGAGCCCAGCGCCGCCGACCAGAAGGCCGAGAAAGAGGCACTCGACAAGGCGAAGGCCGCGAAGGCCCCGCCCCCGGCGCCGAAGTTCAGCGCGCGGGCTCAACTGGTCGAGGTCGCTCTAAAGGGGGAGAACGCAGAGTTCTTCGCGCGGTCGCTCGCCAACCGCCTGTGGCACCGGTTCCTGGGCACCGGGCTGGTGTCGCCGCTCGACCAGATGCACAGCGAGAACCGCCCGTCGCACCCGGAGTTGCTCGCGTGGCTCGCGCGCGACACCGCGGCC
>JBJSXS010000031.1:0-2109 GCA_046086545.1 Gemmata sp. | reverse complement strand
TTCGTTTTCCACTCGATGCGCGACAGAGAACTCTGCCGCGCCCGCGCGGCCTCTCGTACGAAATGATCACGACAAGTCTGTACGCGTCGCACGCGCGCTCCAAACCAAATCAAACGTGCTGATCGCTCGTCAGGGCTTCGGTTCGCGCGGCCGCTCGTCGAACCCGCTGTCCGGTTCGGCGCGACGGCGGCAGGTTAAGACGCCCGGAGAATCCGGCGGGCGTGGCAAGATGGGCTATGTGTCGGGGGTGCGGATTGGGCAAATTCGTCCGGTCGAATCAATCTTTATGCGCGAACGGCCGACAACAGATGTACGGAATTCGCGTTCCGAACCCGCGGCCGGTGCGCGGATGGTGGGACACTGCGGCACGGAGGCGGTCATGCGCAGTTTTGGGTTGTCGGTGTTCGCCCTTGCCGCGCTCGCACCGGCCGGGTCGGCATCTTATCCACCGCCGCTGATCGCGGACGGGCCACCCGCGCCGCTCGGCTACTCGGTCACGGGTTACGCTCAGCCGACCACGCTGCCTCCGTTCGTTCCGCCCGAGATGCGGCCCACGGGGGGGGCGATGACCCCGGGCGAAATGGGTCTGGTGCCACAACCGGGGGCGCTGGCATGGTCCGCGCAACCGGGGGGCGGTGTGCCGGGCCCGGACGGGTTCGCGTTCGACCCGCGGTACGGCTCCCCCCGGGCGGGGGGCGTCAATCTCGAGTACTGGGCGCGCGGCGACTGGCTGTACTGGATCCTGCGCCACACGCCGGTGCCGGCCCTGATCGCGACCGGTGACCCGAACCTGCCGAACCCGGTGATCGCGGGGCAGGGGAACTTCGTGCCGCTCGGGGCCGGCCCGCGCGACTTCGGCATCTTCAACGGCGGCCGCGTCACCGTGGGCCGCTGGTTCGATGAGGACGGCGAACTCGGTGCCGAACTCGTCGGGTTCGCTCTGCAGCGTAAGGGCGACACTCAGGTGTTCACCGACGCGACCGGCACGCCGCTCGTGTCGGCCCCGGTGCGCGGGCTGAACGGGGTGAACACGAGCTACGACTTCGCATCGCCGGGGCTGTTCACCGGCGGCCTCGGGGTGAGTACGGCGACACAACTGTTCGGGGCCGAGTTGAGCCTGCTGCACCGGTGGCGCGGCTCCGACGAGGAGTGCTTCCGCATTAACACCCAGGTCGGGTACCGGCACCTGCAATTGCACGAGCAGGTGAACCTGTTCGGCCGCTCGCAGGCGACCGGCGGGATGGCCACCTTCAACGGGGCCGTGTTGCCGCCGGGGGTGACGGTGTCCACCAGCGACTCGTTCCGCGGGCGCACCGAGTTCCACGGGGCGATCATCGGGGCGCAGGCGGCCGGGTTCCACAACAACCTCTCGCTGACCGCGTTCGCCAAGGTCGGGGCCGGTATCAACCTGCAGGTGATGCGGGTCGACGGGAGCACCACCGCGACCGGGCCGGGCGCGACGCAGACCACGTTCGGCGGGGTCCGGGCGCTGCCGAGCAACTTCGGGCGCGACACGAACACCGACTTCTCGATGGTCGGCGAGTTCGGCATCGAGCTCGCCTACCACCTCACCCGCCGCATCTCGGTGCGGGGCGGGTACAACCTGCTGTTCTGGTCCGACGTGCTGCGCCCCGGGAACGCGATCGACCCGGTGGTGAACTTCACGCAGGTGCCCATCGACCCGACGTTCGGGCAGTCCGGCGGCGCGGCCCGTCCGGTGAACGTGTTCCGCTCCAGCGACTTCCTCGCACAGGGCTTGGTCGTCGGGTTGCAGTTGGATTACTGAGCCGAGTTGCTCTAAGGCGAGGCGCGGCAGCGCCTCAACTCGCGATACCCATGCGCCTCACACGCCGCCAGCTCCTCGCCGCTCTACCCGCAGCGCTCCCGCGCGCCGCGCGGTCGGCCGCCGCGCCGGCGCGCGTTCCGCTCGGGTTCAGCCTGTACGGGATGAAGGCACTCGCGCTCGCGGACGCCCTCAAGCTGTGCCGCGAGATCGGGTACGACGGCGTCGAGTTCGCGCTCATGGCGGGTTACCCCGCGGAACCCAAGGGGCTGAACGCGGAGGCGCGCAGAGCCCTCCGCCAGCGCCTCGCGGACGGCGGCCTCGCG
>JBJSXS010000030.1:0-2167 GCA_046086545.1 Gemmata sp. | reverse complement strand
CTGGACGCGGCCCGCAAAGCGGGTGCCCGCCGGGTGGTGTACGCGGCCAGTTCCAGTGCCTACGGCGGGCACTCGTCGCCGGGCGGCCAGTCGGAAGACCTGCCGATGGTCGCCAAGTCGCCTTACGCCGCGGCGAAACTCGCTGGCGAACTGTACATGCAGGCGTTCGCGCACACCTACGGAGTGGAAACGGTGCGGTTGCGGTTCTTCAACATCTTCGGCCCGCGTCAACGGTCCGACAGCCCGTACAGCGGCGTGATCGCGCTGTTCGCGGCGGCGATGGCGACCGGCCGCGCCCCGGCGATCCACGGCGACGGCACGCAGTCCCGCGACTTCACGTTCGTGGCCAACGCGGTCCAGGCGCTCACGCGTGCCGCCGACGCGCCGGACGCCAGCGGGAACGTTTACAACGTCGGCACCGGGCGTAGCGTGACCCTGTTGGAACTGGTCGCCGCGCTGAACGCGATTCTGGGCACCGACCTGAAGCCGACGTTCGCGGCGCCGCGGACGGGTGACGTGAAGTTCTCGCGCGCCGACATCCGCCGCACCCGCTCCGACCTCGGCTATCACCCGGTGGTCGGCTTCGAAGAGGGGCTTCGGGAGACGGTCGAGGCCCACGTCCGGGTGGTTGGGCGCGACGCGGCCCAGATGAGAATGACCTGCGTTTCCTGAGTCGTTTCATCGTGACGAGCGCAGAACACCTCGGCCGGCGCGCCCATTTTGGCGCGCCGGCCGAGGTGTTCTGCTGGCCCGCCGGGTCTACTACTTACTTTGCTTATCGCGCATCTTGTTGTCGAACGCTTCCGCCTCCTCCAGGCTGATAAGGCCGTCGCGATCGGTGTCGATGGCGACGAATTCTTCGTTGGTGCCGATGTACTCGGCGCGCGACACATCGCCGTCGCCGTTGCGGTCCATCTTGCGGAACCATACCGGCCCCTTCTGGGGCACCTGGACTTGGTTCGGGTTGGCAAACCGTCGATCGACCGGTTGCGCGTAGTACCGCTCGAACGTGCGCGACAGTCGCACTGCCACCGCGGGCTGGATGATGTTCCGCGTGATGACCGCCGCGCCCGGTTCCTCGAGAACGATCAACCGGTCCCATGCGGTGCGCAGTTCGCGCACACCCAGGCGCCCGTCGCGGTTCTCGTCCAGCAACTGAAATAGGGTTGGGGTCTGCACGGCCGGTGTCAGGCTCAGGCTTATGTTGCGAAAGCTGTCTTGCAGGTCGAAGTACGCGTCGAACTCCTCCTTCGTGAGATTGCCGTCGGCGTCGCGGTCGGCCGCATTGAAGATCACGCGCACGAACTGGAACTGCACCGCGTTCGGGCCGTTAAGGTCTCTCTCCGTGATGTGTTTCTTGTTGCCGGCCGCTAGCGTAAACAGGTAACTGTACTGCTGCTTCAGGCTGCTCTGCTGCTGGTACTGGACGACCGGGGCGAACGCCCAGAAGTCGATGGGCTGCCGACCCACGTGGAGTACCATTCGCCCCCCCTCAACCTGTTTCAGCTTGAACCCCTTCGCGGCGGCAGCCTTCTCGTCGGCTAACTGCGCGCTGCATTCGGTGGCCTTCGCGCCGAGCGAGAGCGTGAGCTCGAGGTCCGGTGCGGCGGTGCGCCACACGTCCAGTTCCTCGCCGTTGAGCCTTCCGTTGCCGTCGGCGTCGAGAGCTTTGAACGTCGCTTCGTCGAAGCCGCACTCGGCTTTGGTGAGTTCCAAGTCGCCGTCCTTGTCGTACTTTTTGATGACCTGCTGGGTGACGGTGCCCGGTACGCGGCCAGACTCGTACACGCTCACGATTTGCGCGCCGGCCGCGGCCGGGTTGCCGTTCGGCGGCTGAGAGGCGAGCGGACGCCGGCCCCCGAAGTTCGGATCGTAGAGCCCCGGTACGAGTTCCTGCACGTTCAGGCACTCGTCCTCGTCGGAGTCGCGCAATGCGAGCAGTTTCTCGACCGACTTCAACTCGTCCCTGGTCAACTTCCCGTCGCTGTTCGAGTCCATCATTTTAAAAATGGCCTCGGTCACCGCCGCGTTGCCGGCGTTGTCGGGCTGTACCGGTTGTGCCCGCAGCACCTGCGCCGCGGAGAGCCGGTAGTAAGCCACGAACTCTTCGACGGTGACCTTGGCGTCCCCGTCTTGGTCCAGTGCCTTGAGCGTTGGTGCGGCTGAG
>JBJSXS010000029.1:0-14072 GCA_046086545.1 Gemmata sp. | reverse complement strand
CGGCGCGGCCGCCCGCGGCAGCGCGCGGCTCGGCGTCACCGACGGCACCAAGAAGGAGTTCGCGGCGGCCGTCGAAGCGCTGCTGGCGGAGGCGGTCAAAAACGCCCCGGACGACCAGGGCAAGGATGTGCTGAAGGCGCTGGTCGCCGCGGTCGGTCCCACCCTCAAGGCCGGTGAGGTGGACCTCGCGGGCGCGCTGCACGGCCCCGACGCGAAGGGGCACTACGCCGTTCTGGGCGCGCTCGCGGTCACTGACGGGAAGGGCATCGAAAAGTTCGTGAAAACGACCGCCGCGGACTTCGGCGCGCTGATCGCCGACGCGGTGGAGTTCAAGTTCGACGTCCAGAAGGTCGGGCCGTTCGCGCTGCACCAAGTCGTCCTGAAGCGGACCGACGACAAGTTCGAGAAGGTGTTCGGGGCCAAACCGTCGGTGTGGCTCGCGGTCTCGGACGCGTGCGTCGCGCTCAGCATCGAGCCGGACGGGGCTCTCATCAAAACGGGGCTGAAGGCGAAGGCGGTGTCGGTGCCGGCGCTGTCGGGTGAGGTCGCCGCGGCGAAGGTGGTGCCGCTGCTCCAGCCGGACATCAAGCCCGACGAGCTGAAGGCGCTGCTGAAGGACGCGTTCGGCGACGGTTCGCCGGCGGGCAAGGACACGGTCACGCTCAGCGTGGCCGGGGGCGACAAGCTCACCATCGCGCTGAAGGCGAAGGGCAAGGCGGTCCGCGCGGGCACCGGGCTCGGGCAGTTGCGATGACCCACGGCACGGGGTGACGCCCGCCGACCCTTCAGCCGCTGGCTCGCGCGGCTGACGGGTCGCGCCCGCCGGGGCGCCGCGGCTAGTTGCGCCTCTGGGCGATCTTGGCGACGATGCTCCTGCCGATCTGCCCGAGCGGCAGCACCTCGACTGCGGCGCCCCTCTCGACCGCCTTCTTCGGCATCCCGTTCTTCACCACGCTGGTCTCCTCGTTCTGGGCGATGGTGTGCCAGCCGGCCGCGCGGAGGCGGAGCAGGCCGGCGGCGCCGTCGCTGCCCATCCCGGTGAGAAGCGCCGCCACCCCCAGCCGCGGGCTGTGCGCCGCGGCGCTGGTGAACAGCACGTCCACGGACGGGCGGAACGGGGAGCTGCGCGGCTTGGGGGTGTACCGCAGCAGGCAGTCCGGTCCCAGTTCCATGTGGTCGTCGGTAGCGGCCACGTGAACGGTGCCGGCCCGCGGCGCGTCGCCGTCCTTCGCCGCCCGGACCGGGAGCGAGCACCACGCCGCGAGTTGCTGCACCAGCCCCGGGGCGAAGTCGACCCCGATGTGCTGGCTGATGAGGACCGCGGCCGGGAAGTCGGCCGGGAACGCGCTGACCACGTGCACCAGCGCCTCCGGCCCGCCGGTGGACGCGCCCAGCAGCACCAGCGGCGGCAGGTCGGACGGTCGGACCCCGAGCGGCGAGACGGTGATGACGCTGGACCCGCTCATCTCGTCGAGGGCCTGCTCGAGTTGGAGCAGGCGGGCGACCAGCTTCTCGTGGTTCTGAACCGTGCCGCTCGGGCCGAGGGTGGGGGTCTCGACCGCGTCCACCGCGCCGGCCCCGAGCGCCTGAAACACCAGCGGGAAGTTGGCCGCCACGCTGGACGTGACGATCAGAATGGGCACCGACGAATGGCTCATGATCTGGCGGGTGGCCTCGGCCCCGTTGAGCCGCGGCATGACCAGGTCCATGAGGATCGCCTCGGGCGGGTCCGCGGCCGCGCGGCGCACCGCGTCGTCCCCGTCCTCGACGGCCCACGCCACGGTGTACCCGGGCATGGCGGACACGACGCGCCGAAGCACCTCCCGGGCCATCGTCAGATCGTTAACGATTCCGATACGCATCGCTACGCCCTCACCGCCCCGGGTCGGGCGGCCCGCCTTTCGGCGCGTGTGGGTTCGGTCCAGGACGTGGGCGAAGTCGGGCGGTGGCGGTCACCGGTCGGCGTCGGCGGGGCCGATCAGCTCGATGACCGTGTCGATGAACCGGTTGTCGTGGAAGCTGCTCTTGGTCAGGTACGCGTTGGCCCCCACCTCGAGCCCCCGGACCCGGTCCTCCTCGCGCTCCTTGTACGACACGATGATGACCGGCAGGTTGCGGAGCCGGTCGTCGGCCCGCACCGCCTGAACCAACTGGAGCCCGTTCATGCGCTGCATGTCGATGTCACTCACCAGCAGGTCGCACCGCTCGGCCCGCACCTTGTTCCAGCCGTCCATGCCGTCCACGGCCACCGCCACCTCGTACCCGCGGTGCAGGAGCAGCTGCCGCTCCACCTCGCGCACCGTAATCGAGTCGTCCACCACCAGCACGCGCTTCTTGCGGCTCATCCCCGACGGCTTGGTCTCGCACCGCACCAGCGACCCCGATTGGATGTACTGGTCCATCGACCGGAACAGGTCTTCCACGTCCACGATCAGCACCGGCGACCCGTCGTCGAGGATCGCCGCGGCGCTCAGGTTGGGCACCTTGCCGAGCCGCGGGTCGAGCGGGCGCACCACCAGGTCCTGCTCGCCGTGGAAGGCGTCCACCACCAGCCCGTACACGCCGGTGCCGTCGCTCAGCAGGACGACGGGCACCTCGGTGCCGGTCGGGGCGGGGGCGGGCATGTCCAGAAGCTGCGCGGCCATCACCAGGCCCACGTTCTGCCCGTCCACGGTGACGAACTGGCGGTGCTCGATGGACCGCACGTCGTCGCGCTTCACCCGGATGAGGCGGTCGATGCGGGTGTGGGGGAACGCGTACGGCTCGCCGGCCACGTCAATGACCACCGCGCGAATGACCGAGAGCGTGAGCGGCAGTTGCAGGTGGAACGCGGTCCCGACCCCGCGGGCGGTGGTGATGCGAACGTTGCCGCCCACCTTGCGGATGGTGTCCTGCACCACATCGAGGCCGACCCCGCGGCCGGAGAACTCGGTCACCTCCGACGTGGTGCTGAACCCGGGCAGGAAAAGGAACTCGAGCAACTCCGCTTCGGTCGAGCGGGCGACCATTTCCGGCGTGTTGAGCCCGCGCTCGACGATCTTCTCGCGGAGCCGGTTCAGGTTCACCCCGGACCCGTCGTCGGACACGGACACCAGCAACATCCCGGACCGGTGCCGCGCCTCCAGCGTGATGGTGCCGGCGGACATCTTGCCCGCCACCGTGCGCTCGTCCGGCGACTCCAGCCCGTGGTCGATCGCGTTGCGGATCAGGTGCGAGAGCGGCGACTCGAGCTTCTCCAGAATGTCGCGGTCCACCTCGGTCGTCTCGCCGACGATGACGAGCCGCGCCTCCTTGCCCAGCGCGTGGGCCATGTCGCGAACCATGCGCGGCAGCCCGTGGACCCCGTCGCCGAACGGCCGCATCCGGCTCGCGATCACCTCGCGGTACAGCCGCGCGTTCAGGTCCTCGGCCCGGGCCGCGTGGTCGTCGAAGTCCGACGCCTTGTCGCCCAGGTCCTGCCGGCACGCGGCCCACTCGCGGCGGGTGTCCGCCACGAGCGCGGCGATCTGGTCGCCCGGCAGCCCGGCGACCGCCGCGTGGTAGGCCGTGTCGAGCATCCCGGCGACCACGTCGTGCTGCTTACGCAGTTTGAGTAGCGCCGTCGAGAACGAGGGCAGCCACCGCGCCTGGACGAGCGACTCCCCGGCGAGGCCCAACAGCCGGTTCAGGCTGTGCGCGCTGACCCGCACGACCGGTTCGGACGCCGGTGCACCCGGCAGGCTGACTGCGGCCGGGTTGCGCGCGGCCGGGGCCGGGGCCGCCCGTCGCGGCGCGGGGGTGGGCTCGGGCTCGGGCTCCAATTCGTCGTCCGGCTCGGCCTCCGGCGCCTCTTCGACTGGCCCGCCCTCGTCAGCCGGCGGCGGGTGGCTTGTGCCGCTGGCTCGCGGTTCGCCGGCGGGTGCCGGCGGCGGGGCGGTCTTGCACGCCGCCGCGGCCCGGCCGAACGTCTCCGCGACCGTCGCCAGCGCGGGCGCCGCGCCCTCGGCCCAGGCGCGGAACGTGTCGTCCTCAGTGCCCAGCGCGCCGGCCAGTTCCGCCACCGCGAACCGGCACCAGTCCACCGCCGGCGGCGGCGGCGTGCCCTTCGATTCGCGCACCGCGCGGAGGTACCCGGCCAGCGCGCCGGCGGCGTCTGCCACCGCCGCACACTTGACCAACCGGGCGGCGCCGCGGAGCTGCTTCAGGCACTCGGCCACCGGGTCCGACGCGGTCGGGTCCGCGGACAGGTGCGGCAGGGCGGCACCGATCGCGTACAGGTGCTCGCGGACCTCGGCGCGGAACAGGTCGAGCATCGTGTGCCCGGGCGCCAGCGCGGCCGGCTGGGCGGGGACGCTCGCGGGCGTGAAATCCGGGACCGGCGGGAACGCGAACGCGGGCTCCGGCGCGGGCGGGGGCGCGGCCGGCTCCGGGACGACCTCCGGCACCATCGTGTGCTTCGGGGCGACGAGGGTCGGCCCGGCCGAACCGTTCGCCGCGGCCGGCTTCTGCTTCTTGTCTTTCGGCCTCGGCGCGGCCCGCTCCTTCGGCGCGGGCGGGGGCATCGGCTGGCCGGCGGCCACCGCGGCCAGGAGCGGCTCCAGCTCGGCCAGCGGGGCCGCGTTGTCGGCCTCCCAGGCGGGGATGGTGTCCTGGGTGAGGGCCGCCAGCCCGGCCAGCACGTCGGACCCGCGCAGCAGCACGTCGATGTCCGCGCGCCCGAGCCGGATCTTCCGCTCCTGGGCCGCGACCAGCGCGTCCTCCATCACGTGCGCGAGCCGCACCGCGGTGTCGATGCCGACGATGCGGGCGGCACCCTTGATGGAGTGCGCGGCGCGCATCAGCTCCTCGAGCCGCGCCGGGTCGTCGGGCTGCTGCTCGAACTTCAGCAGCCCCTCCCCGAGGGTGTCGGCGTGCGCCTTCACCTCCTCGCGGAACAGTTCGAACATGGAAGCGTCGATGCCGGTCACCGGAGGCGCTCCCGGAGGGTTTGGAACAGGCGCACGTCGTCGAGCAGCCCGACCGACCGGTTGGCGTGCGGGAACACCCCCCGGGTCATCTTGCCCTGCGACCGCGCCAGGGTCGGCGCGGCGGTGGTCAGGTCGGGCAGGAGCACGCGGTGCACCTGATCGACCTCGTCGGCGGGAAACACCCAGCCCTCGTTGGCCCGGCGGATCACCACCAGCCGCCGCATCTCCGGGTCCGGCGGGTTCGCCTGCGCGGCGGTGCCCAGGATCAGGTCCAGGCGCACGCACAGGTGCAGCTCGCCGCGGATGTTCACCATGCCCGCCAGCAGCCCGCCGCGGTGGGGGATGCGGTGCAGCACGCGGGGCCGGGTCACCTCCACCAGCACCGCCACCGGCAGCGCGAGCCACTCGTCCCCGAGCCGGAACACCATCACGCTCGACTCGTCGCCGTCGCGGGAGTCGTCGCGGACCGCGAGCCGGGCGGTCCACTCGTCCTGGTACCCCGGGGGCGACAGGTTGTCGAGGAACCGGCGGCCGGCGGCCGCGAACACCGGGCAGTTGTTACAGTGGTTGACCTCGAGCAGCTGCGGGCACGACCGGTCGCCGCGCACGCCGATCAGGTTCCAGCACTGCTCTTCGGGGGTCAGCAGGATCAGCGGCTTGGCGGTCATGCTCCCTCCGACGGGTCGAGGGCGGCCAGGCGCTTGCGCAGGGCGGCGGCGCGGGCCGTGTTGCCGCGGCGCTCGCACAGCCCGATCATGTGGCTGAGCGCTTCCAGGTGGTCCGGGGTGAGGTACAGGGCCTTTCCGAACGCGTCGTGGGCGGCGTCCTCGTTCCCGGCCGCCAGGTGAATCACCCCCAGCAGCGCGAACGCGTCCGGGTCGGTCGGGTTGGCGCGGATCAGGGCGTCGCACGCGGCCCGGGCCTCCGCGAGCTTGCCCGAGTCGGCCAGCACGCGGGCCGCGGACATCGCGCTGCCGCGGGCCGGCGCCGGGGGCGGCGTGACGACCGGCGCCGGCTTCGCGGCCGCCGGGGCAGGGGCGCGGGCCTCCGCCCGCACCTCGGCGCGGCGGTACAGCCCGAACTCGGCCGGGCCCTCCGACACGAACCGGCCGGGCGGCAGTCGGTCCGCTTCCGCGGGGGTGACGCACAGCCGCCCCTCGGGGGCGAGCAGCCGCTCGATGTTCGCCATCGCGCGCTGCTTGGCGTCGGGCGTGAAGTAGATGAACACGTTGCGGCACATGATCAGGTCGTACGGGCGCTCGCGCTCGAGAAACAACGGGTCGGTCAGGTTGCCGGGCTGGAACCGGACCGACCCGCGCAACTGGGGGCGCACCTCCCACCCGTCGCCGACCTTCTTGAAGTAGAGCGGCCTCGGGTCCGGCCCCGGCTCGCGGAACGCGCCGGACGAGTACCTGCCGTCGGACGCCTTGACGAGGTTCCGCTCGGACAGGTCGATGGCGTCGATGGTGTACTGCCCGGCCGGGCCGAGCGGGTCGTGCAGAGACATCGCGAGCGAGTACGGCTCCTCGCCGGTGCTGCACGGGGCGCTCAGCGCGCGGGCGGTGCCGGCGGGCCGGGCGCGGAGGATCGAGGCCAGCCGGTCGAACAGCGCGCGGCCGCCGCGGAAGAACCAGGTCTCGGGCACCACCAGCTCGTCCGCCAGCGCGTCCCGCTCGGCCGTCTCGGTCATCAGCCGGGCCGCGTACAGCGACGGGTCGGTGATGGCGCGCGCGGCCATGCGCGCGGCCACCGCCCGGGCCAGCACCCCCGGCCCGAGCGACTCGGGGTCAAGCCCCAGCCGGTCGCGAACGACCGTATCGGCGGCGGCGGTCAAGTTTCAAACCCCACTTCGATCAGCCCGCCCGACCCGGCGGCCACCTGCGCGAGCAGCCAGTCCGGGTCCAGGAGGCGGAGAATGCCCTGCCCGTCGGCGAGGGCGGGGCCGAGGCTCGGTCGGCCCGGCGGGCCCGGAATGGGCTGCACCAGCCCCGGCCGGATCTCGCGGATCTCGGCCACCTGGGTCGCGAGCAGCCCGACCAGCGACTCGGGAATGTCGAGCGGGTACGGGAACAGGATGATGCGGCTCGACAGGTGCGGCGGGCACTCGCCGACGCCCGCGAGGGCGTGCAGGTCGACCACCGGCACGACCCGCCCGCGGTACACGAACACGCCGGCGATCCACAACGGCGCCCCGTGGACCGCGGTCAGTTGGACGCGCGGCACCACCTCGCGGACGCGGCGCACGTCCACGGCCACTTTGTCCGGCCCGACCTGGAACACGAGGCTCAACATGGGTGCTCGCGCCGGGAGAAGATCTCACCACGAAGGCACTGAGGTCGCACAGCGCGCCACGAAGGAGTCGCGGGACTGAGTTCAGCGGGCGGGGAACGGGAGGGGGGCAAACGAGCCCGCCGCGTACCCTTGCCGCACGCCCTGCCGCTGTCCGCTGAGAGGCCCGTCGTGCGCGTTCGTGCCTCCGTGGCGGGCCTCTTCGTCTTCGCTCACGTCTTGAACTGGGCGATCTCCTCGTTCAGCCCCTCGACCGAGTTGCGGAGGTGGGCCGCGGTCCGCTCGAACTCCTTGATCGACTGCGCGCTGCGGTGCGTGGCCTCGGCGATCTGGGTCATCGCGTCGTTGATCTGCTGCGCGCCGGTGGTCTGGTTCCGCATCCCCTCGTTCACCAGGGAGAACCGGCCGCTGAGGCTCTGCACCTCGTTGATGATCTCCCACGTCATCTGGTTGATCTTGGTGACCTGGGCGACGCCGTTGCGCACCTCGTCGGCGAACTTGTCCATCTGCATAACGCCGGCGCTCACCGCGTCCTGCATCTGCCGCACCATCGTCTCGATGTCGAGGGTGGCCACCGCGGTCTGGTCGGCCAGGCGCCGGATCTCGCGGGCCACCACCAGGAAGCCGCGGCCGTACTCGCCGGCCTTCTCGGCCTCGATGGCCGCGTTGATGGACAGCAGGTTGGTCTGGTCCGCGACCTTCGTGATCGTGGTCACCACCGCGTTGATGCTGTCGGCCTTCTCGCGGATCATGCCGAGCTTGGTGGACACGCTGGCGGTCGATTCCACCAGGTTCTTCATCTCGGTGGCCATGGTGGTCGTGTTGTCGCGGCCCTTCGTCGCGAGGTCGGCCGCGTGGCTCGCCGTCTGGCTCACCTCGTTCATGGTCCCCGCCAGGTCCTTGCTCGTGGCGGACACCTGGCGGACCGACGCGGCCACCTCGGTGGTGGACGCGCTCAGGTTGTTGACCGTCTGCTCCTGGCTGCGGGCGGTGGTGGCGATCTGCGAGGCGATGGACAGCAGCTGGAGGCTCGACTCGCGGGCCTTGCCGACGATGCCCTGGATCTTGCCGATGACGGCGTTGATGCCCTCGGCCAACTGACCCATCTCGTCCGCCCCCTCGACCGGCAGCCGGGCGGTCAGGTCGCCGGCCCCGCTGGCCATCTGGCGCACCTTCTCGTTGAGCGCGTTGGCCGACGCGACGACGCTGCGGATGATGTACCCGCCCACCAGCCCGAACGTGACCACGGCGGCCATGCTGAACATGACGGTCAGGTTGGTCCACGCCCGCACGCTGGTGGTGATCTCCTGCTCGCGGGTCTTGGTCGTGAGCTCGACCGTGTCGGCCGCGGCGGTCATCGCGCGGACGTGCTCGCGGTACGCCGGGCCGATCTTGTCCTTGAGCATCGAGACCGCCTCCTTGCGGGTCGCATCGTTCCGCATCTTGGGGATGAACTCCTCGTTGGCGAGCCGGAGCACCCGCGAGGCCGGCTCGTGCCCGGTGCGCTCCAGGGCGGTGTGGGCGTTCTTGTCGATCCCGGGCGTCTTGAGCCACGCGTCCCGGCGCTCCATGTACTCGCGCTCGTAGTCCTTGAACCGGTCGATGGCCAGCTGCCGCTCCTCGGCGGTGGTCGCGTTGTCCGCCTCGTGGAGCATGAGGTAGGCGCGCCCGAGCAGCAGCGGGGGCGGGGTCATCTCGTCGTGCAGCTGGCGCCGCTCGTTGACCTCCTGGTACACGGACCCGCCGACCCGGTACCGGTCCAGCAGGAACGCGCTCAGCCCCAGCGCGAGCAGCACGGTCGCGGTGTACCCGAACAGCAGCGCGTTCAGTTTCACGCGCAGCGAGACGTCGCGGAGGCGGAACATGGGTTGGCGCGCCCGTTTTGGGTCGTGATGACGAAACGTAATTGCGAACTAGGGCGATACTACCTGAAGAGGGGGCCGAATCCAGCGGCCCGGGGGCGAACGTCGGGGCTCATGCGCCCGGCGCGGGTTGCGCCGCCGGCACAGGCGCCCCGAACCGCACATCCAGCATCGAGAAGTCGTCCGACAGGACCTCCTTGCCCCCCAGGTCGCGGACGTACTCCAGGTGCCGCTCGATCAGGTCCCCGTCGAGGGTCATCTCCTCTTTCATGCGGTGCAGGAAGTCGGTCCACGGCCACATCGAACCGTCCCGCTTCTCGATCTCCAGGATGCCGTCGCTGAACACGATGAGCCGGGCGTTCTCGGCCACGCCCACGCTCCGGGTGTCGAACGGCATCTCGGGCATCATGCCCACGGCCGGGGCGTCCGCTTCGAGCGAGTGCAGGGTGCCGCCGGACAGCATCAGCGCCGGCGGGTGCCCGGCGTTGCAGTACAGGAGCGTTTTGGCCGCCGGCTTGTACACCCCGTACCAGATGGTGAAGTACTTCCCGTCCTGCCGGTCCATCTGGAACATGTCGTTCAGCTTGGTGACCACGGCCCCGGGGTCGCGCGGGTCGGCCCCGGGGATCGAGTTCGACGACAGCACGTTTCCGGCGGACACCGCCAGCAGGGCCGACCCCACGCCGTGCCCGCTCACGTCCAGCAGGTAGAGGGCCAGGTGCTTCTTGTCGATCCAGTGGTACCCGAACATGTCCCCGGCCAGTTGCGTGGAGGGGACGAACTTCCACCCGACCTTGACCTGTCCGGCGGTCATGGGCGCGGGCAGCAGCGACTGGACGTACCGGGCGGCCCGGGCCAGTTCCGCGGCCATCTCCCGCTGCGTCTCGGCCAGCTCGCGGTACGCCTCGTTCCGCTCCAGCAGCGCGACGTACCCGCGCGAGTGGTACTTGAGCCGGGCCAGCACCTCGAGCCGGTCGGGCAGCTTCACCATGTAGTCGTTGGCGCCCAGCCCGAACGCCTTCGCCTTGACCGTCGGCTCCTCCTTGCTGGACAGCACGATGAGCGGCACCTCGCGGGTGGCCGCGTTCGCGCGGAAGTACTTGACCAGTTGCAGCCCCTCGATGTCCGGCATGACGAGGTCTTGCAGGATCACGGTGGGCTTGAACTCGTTGGCGGCGTCGATGGCGCACGCCGGGTCCGGGCAGTACCGGAACTCCAGCGCCGGCTCCTCCGCCAGCATGCGGCGCACCGTTTCCCCGACCATCGGCTGGTCATCGACGAGCAGAACCTTGATCGGGTGCGCTTCGGGCATCGTGTACATTGAAGTCGAATAACATTAGCGGAGGAAGGGTTAGTGTAGCACCGGGGGCGCCGGACCCGCAACGAGTGGTACGATTATGACGGTTGTGCGGCCTGAAGTGTGGCGCCCCCAGCGCGAAGCGTACCTCGGCAGGGTCGCGCCCTGGGCCGCGGACCGCACCGCGCGGGCCGCGCGCGGGCACAAGCACCCGGTGTACGACTTCCTGTTCGAGTACTACTCGCTGCGGCCCGCCCACCTGCTCCGGTGGACCCCCGGGTTCGGGGTCGCCCTCGCCGGCGCGACGCGCGCCGACGTTCCCTGGCCCGAATTCCGACTGTCCGAGACCGGGCTGTCACTGCGCGCCGGTGCGTTCCCCGGGCGCCGCCTCTCGTACCTCAAATGGGCGGCCGAGTACCTGCGCGCGGTGCTGGCGCGGGAGCCCTCGTTCGCGTGCCTGGGGCTGCACGAGTGGGCGATGGTGTACCGCGACCCGAACGTGCGGCACCTTTACGTCCCGCTGCGGCTCGGCCGCGCGGGAACCGACGCGGTGGTCGAGTCGCAGCCGTTGCGCTGCACGCACTACGACGCGTTCCGGTTCTTCACCGCGGCCGCGGCCCCCCTCAACCGCTGGGAACTGACCCGCCCGGCGACCGCCCACCACGACCAGCCCGGGTGCGTCCACGCGAACATGGACCTGTACAAGTTCGCCTACAAAATCGTCCCCTTTTGCCCCTCAGACGTGGTGGCCGACACCTTCGCGGTGGCGCGCGAGGCCCGCGAGATCGACATGCGGGCCAGCCCGTATGACCTGAGCGACTATGGCTTCCCGGCGATCAAGATCGAGACGCGCGAGGGGCGCGAGGAGTACGTCGAACTGCAGCGCGCCGTGGCCGCGCGGGCCCAACCCGTGCGCGAGCGCCTGCTGGCGGTCTACGAGGCGCTGCTGGCGGACCGGTGTAATGAGCCCTCCGACCCCGCGAAATGAAGCTGTGGGCGAGCAGTGCGTCTCGCCGCAAGCCTGCGGCTGGATCGCAAGTGGCCGCCGCCGCTCGGCGCGACGACGGGCCGCGTTCACCGCGCGGGCGGCCCCAGCCCCGCCTCGGGCCTTGCAGTGGACGGTGGCAGCGGGTTGGCACTACGCGCCGCCGGCTCGCAGCGCGATCCACAAACCGAGGAACGGCAAGCTGCTTCGAGCCGTCGAAGCGCTCGCACGGCCCACCGGCCTCGTCGTCGCCGCCGGACCTTCAGCGCTCGGCGGACAAGGCCGACAGCCCGGCGGCAAGTGATTCCGCGACCGCCAGCGATTCGCGCAGCAGCGTTGCGACTTCTTCGTGACGGCTGCGGTCAGAGGCAGCTTGCGCGGCGGTAACCAACTCGGCGAGGCGTTTCGTAAACGGTACCGCCTCACCTTCCGACGGTTGATGACCAATCAGGCGGTGGACGAGGCGGGCTACAAGGTCTTGAACGCCCTCGCCGCTGACCGCGGAAACCCGCCCATCTCGCCACGTCGAGCAGTCCCAGCCCGACGGCTGGTCGATTTTGTTGATGACGTGCATCAGGCACGATTCCGGTAGCGAAACGGGCCCGCCGATTTCCGGGGGGCAGAACCCCGGCCCCGGGGCGGTCGCGTCTTGGAGCCACAGAACCAAATCCGCGGTCCACAACGCGCGGCGCCCCTGTTCGATTCCTTGGGCTTCTACCCCCCCCGCGTCACGAATTCCAGCTGTGTCGATCAGTTCTACCGGCCAGCCGTCGAACGCGACGCGCACACTTACCGCGTCGCGCGTGGTCCCCGCCGCCTCGGACACGACCGATCGCCGGTAGCCTGCGAGCGCGTTGATGAGCGAGCTTTTCCCCACGTTCGGCGGACCGGCGATGACCACCTTCCACGGTTCCACCAGGTGCCGCCCCACGGTGCTGCCCAGCGCGGCCAAGCGGTGAAGGGCGTGCGTCGCGGTGTGCGGGTCGGTTTCGAGCAACGCGAGGGTGCGGCGGACTCCCCGGGCGAACGCGCCGTTCAGCTGATCAAGGATGATGCTCGCGGTGCGGAGCGTCGGGGCGCGTAGCAACAACTCGGCCCCCTCGTCCGACGCAGCAGGGGGGCGCTCCTCGACACAATTATGCGCTACAAATTGGTCGGTGACCCAGCGCACGACGCGGCGCCCGCCGTGGCAGTGGACTTCGATCGCGTCGGGAGCCGTGACCGCGAGGATCACCTCATCCTTGCCGCAGGTGCCGAACCAGAAGCGGTTCGTCTCTGGGGCGTCCGGAAGCGGCTTGCCCGCGGGCGTGAAGAGCCGCTGCGCGAGCTCCCAGGCGTGCGGGCCACGCACTTCGATGGTTGCGATCGCGCCGGCGGCCGGGGGCGTCAGCAGTGACACGCGGGTGCCACTCACGGCAGCGCCTCCGCCGCGATCCGCACCCCTTCGAGCGTCAGGGACGGAAGGGCGTGGGTGCCCTTGAAGCGCGGGCCGAAGTCGAAGCCCGCGAGGTCGCCCGCGGCGCCGCCCGTCACAAACACCCACGGCGGGGCGTCCTCCGCGTAGTGGTTCGCGAGCAGGACCGTCGCGCCGACGATGGCCGCGCGGATGCCGGCGAGGATCGCGTCCTGCGTGTTGGTGCCGGGCGCGACGACCGCGGGCAGCGTGTCGGCGTCCACGAGCGGGAGCTTCGCGGTGTGCGCGTGCAGCGAGTGCGCCATCAGCCGCGGGCCGGGGAAGATCACGCCGCCGCGGAAGGTGCCGCGCTCGTCCACGAGATCGACGGTCGCGGCGGTGCCCACCGACACGATCACCGCCGGGTGCGGGTGCGCGAGGCAGTGCGCCGCGAACGCGCTCACGAGCCGGTCGATGCCGACCCGCTCGGGGCTATCAACCGCGTAGGCGAGGGGCACGTCGCGGTAGTCGCGGACCGGCACCACCGGGTCGCCGGCGGCGCTCGCCCAGGCGCCGAACCGCTCGCCGACGGCCGGGTTGACGCTCGCGACCGCCCACCGCACGCCGTCGGGCAGGTTCCACGCGGCCCGCTGCTCGGCCCACGCGTCCGGCTCGTCGAGCGGGAGGGACGCCATTTCTGCGACGCGGCCGCGGGCGCACCGGCCCCACTTGAGCCGCGTGTTGCCGATGTCCGCCACCACGTCCGGCTTCACGGGGCGGCCTCGTCCGCGGGCGGGGTGATGTTGGGGACCGCGGCGGTCTGGAAGTCGGTGGTGCGGATCGCGGCCTCGGTCGCGAACTCGGTCGGCTTCTTGCGCGCGGCCTCTGCCGCCTGCGTGCGCCTGACCTCTGCGATGAGCGCTGCCACGCGCCCGACGACCGTGTGCAGCCCCTGCCCGGTGACCGCGGAGATCAGCAGCACCTCGCGCCCCAGGTCGGCGGCGAGTGCGTCCCGCACGCCCTCCGCGCCGGTGAGTTCGGCTTTGCTCACGCACACGACTTCCGGCCGGGCGTCGAGCGGCACCTTGTAGTCGCGCAACTCCTTGCGGATCGCGTGGTAGTTGTGAACGGGGTCGCTGCCGTCGGCCGGGAACGGCTCGACCAGGTGAATCAGGACGCGCGTGCGCTCGACGTGCCGCAGGAACTCGTGCCCGAGGCCGACGCCCTGCGCCGCGCCTTCGATGAGGCCCGGCAGGTCGGCGAGGACGAACCCCGCGTCGCCCGCCGTCACGATGCCGAG
>JBJSXS010000028.1:0-2657 GCA_046086545.1 Gemmata sp. | reverse complement strand
TTGCCTTGGTCCACCATCTCCTGCAAGTGCCCACGCTCCAGTTCGTCCAACCGGACGACGTACTTGGCATTCCGTTCCATGACGACCCTCCTTGGACCGTCACCAGACCAGATCCCAGACGGCCCGTCAATCCAGACCGGTCAGTCCACTAGTTGGCGGGCCGTCTTTCGATCCACGGAGGGCCGCCGATGCTCCCGCGTCACGCGATTTGGATGCCGAATGGGACCCCATCCGCCACCTGCTGCCCGGTCGGCCCGGGCAGCGCGGCGAGATCGCCCGGAACAACCGCCGGTTCATCGACGCCGTCCTGTACTTCGCCCGGCCCGTCGTCCCGTGGCAGCAACTGCCCGAGCGTTTAGGGAACTGGAACAGCCAGTGGCGCCGGTTCGACCGGTGGGCCAACAAGGGGCCTGGGACCCGATCCTGGCGGCCTTGCAGCAACTCGACTTGGACGTGCGGATCCTCGACTCGACCGCCGTCCGCGCCTCGCGGTTCGCCGCCGGCGCGAAAAAGTTGGGACGGGACTGGCGGCCCGGGGGAGCAGGCGCTGGGCCGCAGCAGGGGCGGGTTCGGGACCAAGATTCATTGGAGCTACAACGGTCTCGGGCACACCGTCGAACTGCTCCCGACCGGGGCCAACGAGTCGGACATCGCGCAGGCCGAGGCGCTACTGGCCGACCACGAACCGGAGGTGATGATCGCCGTCCGGTGTACGACAAGAAGGCGTTCGACGAGAAGATCGAGTCGCCCGGCGCAGGCGGTGTTCCGGAAGCAAAGTGCCGCAAGGAGCAGCGCGAGATCGACCGGCACATGTACCACGAGCGGAACGCGTGCGAGCGGTTCTGGAGCAAGGTGAACCAGTACCGGGGCGTGGCGACGCGGTACGAAAGGAAGGCGGCCAACCTCCTGGCGTTCGTGAAGCAGGCCGCGATCTGGTGATGCTAAAGTAACCCGGACATCGCAGGTGACCTACCTCGTGTCCATACGGCCTGAGCCCTGACGGTTGTCGACAGGCCAACGCTACTGAATCGCCCGGTTCAGCCGGTCATGGTACCACCGGTCCGAAGTCGGGCGGTGGGAGCGGCGTCTCGGACTTCGGCACCGGGCGCACCGGGTCGCCCACCGGGCGCCGGTCCGGCACCGGCGGCACGTCGCACCGGGCCTTGCTCGGGAAGCAGCTGTCCAGGAACCCCGCGACCGGCGCGTTGCTGCACCCGGTCGTCAGAAAAGCCAAGGCCGCGAGCCAGATGAGTCGCTTCATTCCCCGCACATACCCGCGCCCGGCGTTCCGGGCAATACGGCTCATTTCGTTCGCGCGAATACCCGGCGGCGCGCCAGCATCTACACTACCAACTCGCCCCGAGTCGTTTCGCGCCCCACAAGGACCGAACCCATGAAGTTGCTGTACGCCGCTGCCGTCGCCATCGCCGGCTTCGCGGCCACCTGCGTCGCGGAGGACAAAAAGGTGACCGGCCCGCTCGACTACAAGATGAAGGACATCGACGGCAAGGAAACCGACCTGTCGCAGTACAAGGGCAAAGTGGTGATGGTCGTCAACGTCGCCAGCGAGTGCGGGCTGACCCCGCAGTACACGGCCCTGCAGGCCCTCCACGAGAAGTACGAGAAAGACGGCTTCGTTCTGATCGGCGTGCCGGCCAACGAGTTCGGCGCGCAGGAGCCCGGGACCGACGAGCAGATCAAAAAATTCTGCAGCACCAAGTACAAGGTCACGTTCCCGATGCTGTCGAAGGTGGTGGTGAAGGGCAAGGAGCAGATCCCGCTGTACAAGACGCTGGTGGCCGCCACCCCGGACAAGGACGGAAAGTTGAAGGAAGTAAGCTGGAACTTCGAGAAGTTCCTGATCGGCCGCGACGGCAAGGTGGCGGCCCGGTTCGCCCCGGCCACCAAGCCCGAGGCTGCGGAGGTGACCAAGGCCATCGAAACCGAACTGGCGAAGAAGGCGAAGTGACACCGGTTCCGCTGGCGAACCCGCGGCGGAAGACATCAGCACTTGTTATGTCTTCCCCGCGGGCCCTACGGCGAATCCGGCTTCTGCTATCCTGACGGCATGTCTTCCCTCGTCTGGCACGTTCGCGACCGCCTACTGCACCTCGGCCGGCGCCCGCTGGTAATGGGGGTCGTCAACGTCACGCCCGACAGCTTTTCGGACGGCGGCCGGTTCCTGGATCCGGCGGCGGCAGTAGGGCACGCGCTCCGTCTCGTTGCAGAGGGCGCGGACCTGCTGGACGTTGGCGGAGAGTCCACCCGCCCCGGCGCGCAACGGGTAGCGCCAGAGGACGAGTTGCGGCGCGTCGTGCCTGTGGTAGCCGAACTCGCGCAGCGCACGGACGTGCCACTTTCCGTCGACACTATGAAGCCGGCGGTGGCGCGCGCGTGCCTCGAGGCGGGCGCGCACGTCATCAACGACGTTGCCGGGTTCCGCGACCCGAACCTGATTGCGGTCGCGCGCGAGTTCCGCGCCGGGGTTATCGCGATGCACATGCGGGGCGAGCCCGCGACCATGCAGCACAACCCACAGTACGCCGACGTCGCGGCCGAGGTGACCGGGTACCTGCAAGAGAGGTTGCGGGTTCTGGGCCAATCCGGTATTCCGCCGGAAGCGGTGTGCCTCGACCCCGGGATCGGGTTCGGCAAGG
>JBJSXS010000027.1:0-2454 GCA_046086545.1 Gemmata sp. | reverse complement strand
CCTGGGCGGCGCGGTGGCGCGCGAGCTGTTCGCGCGGGGTGCCGAGGTGGTGGCCCTCGTGCGGGAGCGCGGCGCGGTGAACCTGTTCGGGCCGGGGCAGGGCGGGCGCGTTCATTTCGTTCAGGGGCGGCCGGACAACATCTTTCGACTGCACTCCGCGATGGCCGTTCACGAGGTCGTGACAGTTTTCCACCTCGCGGCCGCTAACCCGTTCGGCGAGGACCGCTGCACTGCCGCGGTTCTCGAAGCCGCGAAGCTGTACTCGCGCCGGGTGCCGGTGGTGGTAGCGCGCCCGGCTGCGGGCGGACCGGAGGCCGAAGTTAACACCGGCCTTAGCGTCGCCCGGTTCGGGCGGGTGTTCGGCCCCGGCGACCGCAAGGTGTCCCGCCCCGTGCCGGCCGCGGCACTCGCGCTGGCGTCCGGTGAACCGGTCCCGCTCCCGGCCGACGGCCCCGCGACCGATTTCGTGTATGTGCGGGACGCGGCCCGCGCGCTGCTGAGCGTGGCCGAGGAGGTCGCGGCGGGTTGCCCAGGCGAATACACGTTCAACAGCGGCTGGAAGTTGACCGACCGTGAAATGACCGACGCGGTACGCGACTTGTCTTACGGCGCGCGGCCATCGCGGGAGGGCGCCGTGCCGAACCCTCTGGGCTGGGCGCCGGCCCTCACCTTTCACGCCGCGCTCAGCGAAACGCTGGAGTGGTACCAGTCGATGGCCCGCGAAGGGCCCAACGTGGCTCGCGCGGCGTAAACCAACGCGCACCGGGAGGTTCGGCGCGCGCGGCGTAATCGTTCGTGCCTCGAGCCGTCCCTTCCCGGACGGCGCTCAAGCGCGCCGTGGTTCGTACAACATCCCCTCCGAAACCTAACACTGGGGATGTCATCGATGCCCTCCCAGACACTGGCGGCGCGGCTGGCCGAGTACGCCGCCGGCCTGACGTTCGACAAGCTGACGCGCGAGGCGGTTCACGAGACGAAGCGCCGGTTCATCGACTCGTTCGCCACCGCGGTCGGCGCCATGCCGTCGGAGGCGTATGCGATTGCAAAGAGGTGCGCCGCTCGCGTCAGCAGCACCCCGGGCGCGTCGGTCCTAGCCGGCGGCAGGTCGAGCGTCGAGTGGGCCGCGTTCGTGAACGGCCTGCTGATCCGCTACCTCGACTTCAACGACACCTACCTGAGCAAGGAGCCGGCGCACCCGAGCGACAACCTCGCCGCGGTGCTGGCGGTCGGCGAGGCCGTGCGTGCCGGGGGCAAAGACCTCATCACCGCGAGCGTTCTCGCTTATGAGATCCAGTGCCGGTTTTGCGATGCGGCCTCGCTGCGCAAGCACGGGATCGATCACGTGACCTACGGCGCGATCTCGAGTGCGGTCGCGGCAGCGAAGTTGATGAAGTTGGACGTCACGAAACTCACCCACACCGTCGGGCTCGCGGGCGTGTGCAACGTCGCGCTGCGCCAGACCCGCTCGGGCGAACTGAGCATGTGGAAGGGGTGCGCGTTCGCCAACGCGGCCCGCAACGGGGTGTTCGCCGCGACCCTGGCGGCCGACGGGATGACCGGCCCGGCCCCCATCTTCGAGGGGGATCTCGGGTTCTTCAAGCTGGTCGCGCGCGATGCGTTCACGCCGGCCCCGTTCGGCGGCGAAACCGGCAACGCCGACGGGTACATGATCAACAAGACGTACATCAAGTACTGGCCCGCGGAGTACCACTCGCAAAGCGCGATCGACGCCGCTCTGCAGCTGCGAGCGCAGTTAAAGGGTGACGTGTCTGCTGTGACCGACATTGAGATCGCGACCTTCGAGGCCAGTTACAACATCATCGGAAAGTACCCGGAGGCGTGGGCACCGAAGACCCGCGAGACCGCGGATCACTCGCTCCCGTACTGCACGGCCGCTGCGCTGCACGACGGCGATGTGTACCTCGAGACGTTCGACGAGCCGCACTTCACGGACCCGAAGTTGGTGGCGTTCACGGGCAAGGTGAAGGTGCGGCACGACGGCGCCCTGGACCCCCGGTACCCGACGGGCATTCCGAACCGCATCACGGTTACGCTGAACGACGGGCGCAAGCTCGTCAAGGAAGTCGAGTTCCCCCGCGGGCACGCCGGGAACCCCATGACCGATGCGGAGGTGGAGGCCAAGTTCCGCCGCGCGGTCGAGCCCCGGTACGGCAGGGCTAAAGCGGATCAGATCCTGACGCGCTGCTGGGACCTGGAAAACCTGACCAGCGTCACCGACCTGATCGCACTGTTCGACTGAAAGCCGCTTGCGGCTTTCAGTTGACAACTGCCATAAAAGCTGGTTCCATCGACGCACCAGCCTCATTTCCCTTTTCGGCTGAGCCAATGAAGCCGTTGTCCTTCGCCCTTCTGGTCGTTTTCGTGGTGTCGGTCGGCCGCGCGCAGCCGCCGAAGCCGGCCGAACCAGCGGCGCGCGTCGTCGAGTTCAACCGC
>JBJSXS010000026.1:0-3865 GCA_046086545.1 Gemmata sp. | reverse complement strand
GGGAGTTCGGGCGCACGGTGTACAGCCAGGGCAAGCTGACCCCGGACAACTACGGGCGCGACCACCACCCGCGGTGCTTCACCGTGTGGCTCGCGGGCGGGGGGATCAAAGGCGGGGCCAGCCACGGCGAAACCGACGAGTACGGCTACAACGTGGTGAAGGACGGCGTGAGCGTCCACGACCTGAACGCCACGCTCTTGCACTGCCTCGGTCTCGATCACGAGAAGCTGACCTACAAGTACCAGGGCCGGCACTTCCGGCTCACCGACGTGTTCGGCAAGGTCGTGAAGGGCGTGTTGGCGTAGCACACAACGCGCTCGGACGTGAACCGACTGAACGACGGCGCCGTTCCAGCTGAGCCGTTGGAGGCCCGGCCAGCCATGCACCCGAAGCTGATGTGGCTGGTGCCACTCGTGTTTGCGGTCGCCGTCGGTGCGCTACTGTTACCACTTGTTAGCTCACCCGCTCCGGTGCCCGAGCCGTTCCCGGTACTCGCGCCTGATGAGGTCGGCCCCGCGACCGTGAGCGGCCCAGAGTTGGCGACATTTGGCAGCGGGTGCTTCTGGTGCACAGAGGCGGTGTTCCTTCAGGTCAAGGGCGTCTTGTCGGTCGAATCCGGGTACAGCGGCGGACACGTCCCGAATCCGAGCTACAAGTGGGTGTGTACCGGCAGGACGGGCCATGCGGAGGTGGTGCAAGTCACCTTCGACCCCGCTGCGGTGAGCTACCCGGAGTTGCTGGAGGTGTTCTGGCGCTCTCACGACCCGACCACGCGCAACCGCCAGGGTAACGACGTCGGCCCGCAGTACCGCTCGGTCATCTTTTTCCACAGTGACAAGCAGAAGGAAACCGCAGAGCGTTACAGGGCAAAGATTGACGAGGCACAGGTGTTCCGCGCGCCGGTCGTGACCGAAATCACGAAGTTCGAGGCCTTTTACAAGGCGGACCACGAGCACCAGAACTACTACGCGAACAACCCCCGTGCCGGCTACTGCCGCGCGATCATCGGCCCGAAGGTCGAGAAACTCAAGAAGGTGTTCGGCGACCGCGTGAAGGGTGCGAACTGAGGTCACTCGCGCGGGTCTCGGCCGCGAGGGACAGCGTCACGACGGTCACGAGCGCCATCGCTACGAGGTACACGCCTACAGGCCACGGCTCGCCCCCCGACTCGCGCAACAGGGCGGTCGCAATGAGGGGAGCGATTCCCCCCGACAGCGGGGCCGCGAGCTGATACCCGAGCGACGCCCCGGTGTACCGCACGTTCGTGCCAAACAGTTCCGACAGGAACGCCGCCTGCGGGCCGTACATCGCCGCGTGCCCGACCATCCCCGCGCTGATCGCGCACCACACCCACACCGGTTCGCGCGTGCCCATCAGGAAGAAGAACGGGAAGCTGAACGCCGCGAGGAACAACGCCCCGCCGACGTACACCGGTCTTCGCCCCACACGATCCGACAGCGCCCCGAACAGCGGCGTCGCGATGAGGTGCACGACAGCGGCGATCAACACGCCGTCGATGAGCACGGTTCTCGGGAGGGAAAGATACTGCGTGCCGTAACTCAGCACAAACACCGTGAAGAAGTAATAGAAGGCGTTCTCCGCGACGCGAGCGCCCATCGCGAGCAGCACGCCTCGCGTGTGCTTCCGCAGCACTTCGACTAACGGCAGCCCTTCCGCCGGCTTCTCCTCTAGCAGTTTCGCGAACAGCGGGCTCTCGAACACCTTCACGCGCAGGAACAGCCCCACGCCGGTCAGTAAGACCCCGAGCAGGAACGGCACGCGCCAGCCCCACGCGAGAAAGTCGGCTTCGGGCAGGAGCGACACCAACCCGAACGCGCCGGTTGCGAGCAACAGCCCCACAGGGGCGCCGGCCTGTACCCAACTCGCCGCGAACCCGCGGCACCGCGGGTTCCCCCGTTCGGCCACCATCAGCACCGCCCCGGCCCACTCGCCCCCGACTCCGAGCCCCTGCACGAACCGCAGGAGGATGAGCAGCAGCGGCCCGACGATGCCCGCGGTTCGGTAAGTGGGCAGCAATCCGATGGCGAACGTGGAGAGGCCGACCAGCATGAGCGTCGCGACGAGTGCCGACTTCCGCCCGACGCGATCCCCGAAGTGCCCGAACAGCACGCCCCCGAAGGGCCGGGCGACGAATCCCACCGCGTAGGTGCCGAACGCGGCCATCGTCCCGGCCGCCGGGTCAACTGTCGGGAAGAAGAGCTCGTTGAAAACGAGCGCCGCCGCAGTGCCGTAGAGGAAGAAGTCGTACCACTCGATCGCGGTGCCGACGAAGCTGGCCGCGACCACTCGCGCAACAGAGGAACCCGCATCGGGCTTCATGCGGCCACCGCTTTTAGGATGTACCATCAACGAGGTCATTGAACCGAACAGCGGGCACGGCAAGAGTGTCTCCTGCCATACTTGGGAATGTCGCCCCGCCCCTGTGCGATTCCTGCCCTTCACGATACTTCGCAATCAGAACGAGACACCGCTGATTTCGGGTGACTTGCGCGCCCGCGGAACCCCGCGCAACGTTTGGCAACAGCGACCAAGAAGAGTTTCCCGGTGGCCCGGCCCGACGGAACTCTTGCAGAGGATTCGGAACTTTCCACGCGAGCCACTTTTCCGCGTCACGGCGTTACGGTGAGCGCCTGATTCGTTTTCACGCCCTTGCGGGTGACTTTTCCCCTGCCGTGCGGCAGTGCGACTTCGATGTCCACTTTTTCGAGCTTACCCAGGCCGAAGTGCGCGACCGCTTCCTGACCGGAGCAGAAGCCGTAGCCGATCGCGATTTCACGCGAGCCGAGAAGCGACGCCACCTCGCCGAGCTTGCCCGCGGCATAAACATCGACGCGAGCGCCCACGCCCATGCGGTTCAGGCCGCCCTTGCCCTCGACCCGCACATCGAGGTAGTTCCCGCCCGTGGTCTCGTTCTTGAGGAGCAGCGAGCGGTCCTCGACCCACCAGTTCGCGAGGAACAGGTCAATCTTGCCGTCGCGGTCATAGTCACACGACGGCGCCGCGGCCATGTAGATGATCTTCTTTTCCTTCAAGGCCTTCTCGAACAACGGCGCTGCCCTCTTGAGGGCCTTGTCTGCTTGCGTCGGAAAGTCGTTGACGGCCCAGGCGTCGTCGCGGAACTGGGGCACCCCGTCCTTCGAAACGCCCGTGTTGCGGTAGATAACAGGATAAGGCTTGCCGTCGCGGAACTTCACGATGCTGACGTAAATGTCGGGCCAGCCGTCGTTGTCGAAGTCCTGAATCTCGACGTGCGGCGCCTTCATCGCGAGCGGCCCGATGCCCGCGGCTTCGGTAACGTCTGCGAACGTGGGCACCCCGTCGCTGTTGCCCTTGTTGAGATAGACTCGGATGCTCGCGGGCGAGCTCCACGGGCTTTTGAAGTGGTGCCCGATGACCACATCCGGCAAGCCGTCGCGGTTGATGTCCGCGATGCACACCCCCGCGGGCACGTTGTCCGCGCTGAGGTTCTTCCACTTGAACCACTCGCGCGCGCCCTCCAGCTCGCGGAACTTGCCCTTGCCGTCGTTCAGGTACAAGCGGTGGTCGCCGCTGCCGGACGAGAAGAACAGGTCGGGCCAGCCGTCGCGGTTGAAGTCCGCGACCGCCACGCTCAGCCCACCGTACCCGGCGGGCAACCCGGCCGCTTCAGCGACGTTCTCGAACCGATGATTCCCTTTGTTTCGAAAAAGGCACGGCCCGGTTTTGACCTTCGAGGAGTAGTATTGCTCGCACGTGACGAGGTCGAGCAGCCCGTCGCCGTCAAAGTCGAGCGCGGCCAGCCCGCGACCGCTGTAGTTCGTCGGGCACGCACCGCTGTCCTTCGACACGTCGGTAAACTTGCCTC
>JBJSXS010000025.1:0-7969 GCA_046086545.1 Gemmata sp. | reverse complement strand
GAAGGTCGGCACCTCGCCGGCCGCGCTGCGGCGCAAAGCAGCCGACGCCGCCATCCGCCACATCCGGGCGCACGGCAAATCGGTGCCGGCCGAACTGGTCACGGAGGTGGTCGAGCAGACCAAGCCCGAGAACACCCCGGACACCGAGTTGCGGGCCAAGTTCTTGACCCTCAAGGGGATGCTCGCGTTCAAGCCGGGCGACTTCACGAACGACCTGAAGAGCTACAACCCGCCCATCATCCCGCCGCCCGAGCCGAAGAAAGACCCGGAACCGAAGGAACCAGAGAAGAAAGATCCGCCGCCGACCTGATGTGGGTCAACAACGCGAAAGTTAACCGGCAGGGCCACAGCGCCAGAATGGAAACGCAAATCAATGCGTCATAAGATTTTACAACTTCTGTCCGATTTCGACTCCTGCCTTTCTCCCTGAGTTCCGCGGCCCCTGCGGTCAAATCCTCTTCGGTCCCATTCCGTAGCGCAAGCTTAGTCGCTCGAAGCGTTCGAGCGGTGCCCCGGTAAGTGGCCGGGGACGCGAGGAGTGCTGCCATGACCCGCCCGAACGCCACCACCCCGTCGAACCACCCGAGCATCGAAGCGCTGATGACGCGTTTCCTCGCCAACCGCTCAGACGCTTCGGCAGTCGAGCCGGGCGAGAGCGAGGTTGAGCCGTACGAGGTGGCCGCCGGGTTCCGGGTAGACCCGCGAGCGGCCTGGCTCGACGCGACCTCCCACCTGACCACCGCCACCGCCGGCACGGTCCCGCTCCCGCCCGAATGGGCGACGCTCGTCGGCCAGCCGTCGTCCGCGTTCGCGCTGCCGATGGCCGCCGGGCACTTCCCGCAGCGCGTGAAAGACCTGCAACCGCTGCTGACGAGGTTCAAACCGGACGAGCTGCGCCCCGCGGGCACACTGGGGCCGCTGCCGGGGTTCGCGAGCCTCCGGGCCTGGCTCGCCAAGAACGGGTCGGCTCACCCGCGCGTGGCCGCGGGGCTGGCCCGCACTCTGGGCGACTTCGACACCGCCGCGGGGCTGTTGGCCGGTGTGAGCGGCGCTGCGAACGAGCTGGCCGCGCTGAACTGGCAGACGGGCGCGTGTGCCGAAGCGCTAGCCACGTGGGACGCCCTGCCCGAGTCGCCCGCGGTGCACTTCAACCGCGGCATGGCCCGTCTGTTCCTCGGCCGCACCGCCGAGGCCCGCGACCCGCTCCAGAAGGCGGTGGACGCGATCCCCGAGACGAGCGGCTGGCACGCCCTCGCCCGGCTGTACCTCGCGGTCGCCGAAGTGCACGGGTGAGTGGCCGGCGCGGGCGTTCGACGCGCACAGGCTCACGGGCCTGTGCGTTTTTCGTTTGGCGCTAAACGCTTGTCTTGCGGCGCGCCGGCGCGTACCCTGATGCCGCCTACCTTCTTTACCTCTCTCGACTGGAGTGAGCATGAAAGCCAAACTCGCAGCCGCCGCGCTCGCGCTGGCGCTGCTGGTGCCCGCCGCGCGCACCGAGGACAACAAGCCGCCGGCCGGGTTCACCGCGCTGTTCAACGGCAAAGACCTGACCGGCTGGAAGGGCCACACCACGATGGCCGAGCGCGCCAAGCAGGCGCCCGAGGCGCTGGCCAAGCTGCAAGTGACTCGCACCAAGACCGCGCTCGAACACTGGAAGCTCGTGGACGGGGTGATCCACTGCGACGGCAAGGGCGGCGTCAGCCTCGTGACCGACAAGGACTACGGCGACTTCGAGCTGATGGTGGACTGGAAGATCGAGAAGAACGGTGACAGCGGGCTGTACCTGCGCGGGCAGCCGCAGATCCAGATCTGGGACTCGGACAACTCGCCCGGCGCGCGGAACGAGGACAAGGGCACCGGGTCCGGTGGGCTGTGGAACAACCCGCTGCCGCCCGACGCGGCCAAATCGACCGACCTCGCGGTGAAGCTGAAAGAGGGCCAAAAAATCGGCAAGATCCCGCTGAAGAAGGCGGACAAGCCGATCGGCCAGTGGAACACGTTCCACATCACCGTGAAGGGTGACGAGGTGACCGTGAAGCTGAACGGCGAACTGGTGGTCGAGAAGGCGAAGCTGCTGAACTACTGGGAGCGCGGCAAGCCGGTGCCGGACAAGGGGCCGGTCGAGCTGCAGTTCCACGGCGACCCGCTGTGGTTCAAGAACATCTACATCAAAGAACTGAAGTAAAGAACGGCTGAGAAACCGTGACGTCGGGCCGCCGCGCGTCCGCGGCGCCCCTGACGTGCCGGTTGCGGTTCAACTCGTTCGACCTCTTCACACGACCCGACGCATATTCTTACGCGCGCCCGCGCACACACTTTCGATGTGCAGCGGGGCCCGAAGCCGCCCCGCGGTTCGGCCCCGACCTGACCGACGTGCCGAACCGAGTGAGCGGCGCCGCGGGCAACCACGACCGGCGGCTCCCGCGTCCGGAACTGCGGGCGGTGCAAGCACAACACCTGCCGCCTGTCGAATACGCCGCGCGCATGCGCGAGGGGCTGGTGCCATCGAACGGGTGACGCTGTACGTGCGGTCTTACGGACGGGCCGACGGTGCGGCGGTCCCGGCCGGACCGCTGCCCGCACCGGGGCCCGCAGACGCGCCCGTGCCGGCACTACCGATCGATGACGCGGGCCTTGATCTCGGCCACCTTACGCACCGTCAGCCAGCACCGCAGCAGGTAGCCGCTCCGGGCCAGGTTCTCCGGGGTGGGTTCGGCGCCCGGGCTGACGCCCGCCTGCCCCGCGGTCAAGTGAATGCGGTCCGCGAGTTGGTTGAACCAGTCGTCCGGGCGGCGGGCGAAAATCTCGCGCTCCAGGTCGAGCAGCGGCACGCCCTTCTCCGCGCACAGTTCCCGAATCGCATCGTTGAAAGAGCGCGTGCGCGCGAGTTGTGCCTTGAACGGCGGGATCGTGTTCGGCAGCGGAATCGCGCCCTTCTCGACGATCGCGTCCAGGGCCCGGGCGAACCCCTTGCGGTAGTCGTCCAACGGGGTGTTGTCCTCCACGTCGTAAATGCCGCACTCGATGGTGACCATTCGCGGCCTGTAGTCGTCGAGCATCTTTGCGAGTGTCGGCAGGTTGCGCTTGCCGCCGCCGAACAGCATCCCGACCTTCAGGCCGCTCTCGGAGGTGTAGGCGCGGTAGTGCTCCAACTCGGTGCGGCACAGCCACCAGCCGTCGGTCTTGTCTTTCGCCTCCGTGTGCATCCACTTCAGGGTCGCTTCGTCCTCCTTGGTCTTGCCCTTTCCGCTCCGCGCCCAGGTGCCGTAGGGGTTCGCGATGGTCATGGACCCGCCGACGTGGATGACGACGCCCTCGGTGCCGTTGAACCTCGCCGCGACCTTCCGCATGGGCGCGGCGTAGTCCCACCCTTCGGGCAACGCGCCGCCGGCGCGCGGGCCCGCGAACCGGTGCCCGACCGCGCCCGGCGCCGCCGCGTACACCGACGACGACGCGGTGACGAACAGCGTCTTCATGTCCCTGCCGCCGAAGACGCAGTTGGACGGCTCCTCGGGGAGCTTGATCCGCTGCAGCGTTTTGCCCGCAGGATCGACCACGAAGATCGTCTTCAGCACCGGGCGCGTGAGGTACAGGTTGCCGCGGGTATCGACCGCGAGCCCGTCGCCGCCGGGGCGCCCCGGGTTGTTCGGCGCCGGCTCGAGCTTGCACAGCGCCGCCGCCGTGCCGACCGCGCCCGGGCGCTCGACGGGGTACGCGAGCACGTCACCGGACCCCGAGGGCAGCACGTACAGCGTCTGCTCGTCGGGGCTGAGGATGACGCCGTTCGGCCGCGGCAGATCGGCCAGGACGCGCGTGACCTTCTTGATCGAGGAGACGTAGAAGACGGAGCCGATGTCCGGCGCGGTGAAGTAGGTGCCGCCGGTCTGGTCGATGACGAGATCGTTGGGCGTCCCGACCGGCTTGCCGTCGCACCTGTACGCGAGCACGTCCACCGCTTTTGAGGCGAGGTCGATGGCGACGACTCGCTTCTCGCCGCCCTGGCACGCGACCAGCCGCCCGCGCGAGTCGATCATCAGTCCGTTGCACGCCTTACTGTCCTCAAAGAAGGTGGACAGCTTCCCGTCGGCGTCGCTCTTGTGAATGCGGTTGTTGGGGATGTCGGTGAAGTACAGGTTCCCGCGGTGGTCCGCGGCCGGGCCTTCGGTGAACTTGAACCCGGTGTGCAGCTTCGCCGGCTCGGGCGCTTCGGCGCATCGGCTCGCGAGCGGGAAGGCGAGTGCGCCCAGCGAGGAGGCGAGGAGTTCGCGACGTGAAAGTTCGGTCATGGTCGGCCCGGGAAAGGTGCGGGGGCGGGTTCGCCCGCATCCTACTCGGGCCCGGGGTGATGAGAAAGCGCGTAAACGAGCCCAGCGCGCCCGCGCCCGTCGACGCGAACCGCCCGCACCGGCACCGCGGCCGGAGCGCGTGCCGAGTGGCGCCGGCTGGCACTCGCGGCGCTGTCGCCGGAGTGCCGGCTGCCGCTCGCGCTTCCGGCTCGCAAGAAAGCTGCCGCCCTACCCTTCCGCCACATCGATCACGACGCACGACACGTTGTCGCGCGAGTTCTGGTCGAGGGCGAGCTGGCCGAGCCCTTCGGCGCACTGCTGCATTTCGGTGGCCGAGGCGATGTAAGCGGCCAGGTCGTCGTCGGAAACCACCCCCGACAAGCCGTCGCTGCAGATCAGGAACCGGTCGCCGGCCTGGAGCTGGACGACGGTCACGTCCGGCCCATCGCCAACCTCCTTGCTGCCCAGGTACTTCCACAACACGTTGCGGAACCGGTGGTCCTTCGCCTCGGCCGGGCTTATCGTCTTGGCTTCCACCAGCGCCTGTGCCAGCGAGTGGTCGACGGTCAGTTGCTGAATCTTCTTGTTGCGGACGAGGTAGCACCGGCTGTCGCCGACGCCCGCGACGAACATCTCGCCGCCCCTGCGCCAGACGGTCATGACGACCGTCGTGCCCATGTTCTTCATGTCCTTGTCGAGCGCGCCCATCGCCATGATTTCTTCGTTGGCCTGCACGATGGCCCGGCGGATGGCGTTCTTCACCCCGTCGACGTTCAGCTGCGCGGTCAGGTTCTTGCGCAACTCGCGCGGGATGATGTCCACGGCCTTGCGGCTGGCGATCTCGCCGGCCGCCTGCCCGCCCATCCCGTCGGCTACGATGTTCACCGTCAGATCGGGGAACACCTTGACGTCGATCGAGTCCTCGTTGTTCTCGCGGTAGTTACCGAGCAGGCAGCACTTACCGATGTTCAAGGTGAACGCCATATCGCCCCCCAGCGGATGCCGACTCGCACGACGAAACGAAGAACCGCTCCGCCCCCGCGACGGACAAACTGCCTTTAACCTACAACGCGCCCGCACGGCACGCAACGCGCCGCGCGCGATTCGGCACGTTCGGAAAGGCCGCACAACCCGCGCCAGCATCACCATTTCCGTGCGGGCCGGCCGGCCCGGCGGCCGCGGCCCGGTGGGGCGGCGAGGCGGGCCGCGGCCGGGCAAACGGGCCCGAGTTCGCCCCGCGCGTCGGGGCCGGGCGGTCGGCGAAACCCCGGCTTCCGCGACCCGCCCGTACAGGGTACACTCCGCCGCCCCGAGTTCTTTCAAACGCGGTCCGGGGCGCAGCGAGACACGGAGTTTCTGGCATGGACACCAGCGGAAGCGACCCGGCGCGGGTGGTGCTGGTTCACGACTGGCTCACCGGCACGCGCGGCGGCGAAAAGTGCCTCGAGCCGCTGTGCCGCCGCTGGCCCGACGCGCGGCTCCTCACGCTCATCCACAAAAAGGGCACCGTGCCGCCCGCGGTGGAGCAGACGCGCATCCAGCCGAGTTTCCTGAACGCGCTCCCCAAAGTCGAGCGGTACTACCGCTACCTGCTGCCCCTCATGCCCTTCGCCGCGGGGTGGAAGGTGACCGACGCGCGCCTGGTGGTGAGCCTGAGCCACGCGGTCGCGAAGTCCGCGCAGGCCCCGCCCGGGGTGCCGCACGTGTGCTACTGCTTCACCCCGATGCGGTACGCGTGGCACATGCGGGACGCGTACTTCCGCAGGACCGGGCTCGTGAGCAAGTTGAAGGCGCGTGCCGTGGACGCGCTGCTCGGGCGCATCCGCGAGTGGGACCGGCGAACGGCCTCGCGCGTGACGCACTTCGTGGCCATCAGCAACGCGGTGCGCGACCGCATCCGCGACTGCTACGACCGCGCCGCGGATGTGATCTACCCGCCCGTGGACACCGACTTCTACACGCCGAACGATGCGCCGCGCGAGGACTTCTACCTCGTGGTTTCGGCGCTGGCACCGTACAAGCGGTTCGACCTCGCCATCGAGGCCTGTCGGAAGCTCGGCAAGAGGCTCGTCGTGATCGGCAGCGGGCAACACCTCGCCAAGCTGAAGGCGCTCGGCAGCGCGGGCGTGAGCTTCCTCGGCTGGCAGCCCGACGAGGTGATTCGCGACCACCTGCGCCGGGCGAAGGCGCTGCTGTTCCCGGGGGAAGAGGACTTCGGCATAGTGCCGCTGGAAGCGCAGGCGTGCGGGTGCCCCGTCATCGGGTTCGCCCGCGGCGGGCTGCTGGAAACCGTGCGCCCGCTCGGCCCGGGTAACGAGCCGACCGGCGTGTTCTTCACCGAGCAAACGGTCGATGCCGCGACGAGCGCGATTGAGCGCTTCGAGAGCGAGCGCGACCGGTTCGACCCGCGGGCGGCCCGGCGCCAGGCGGTGCTGTTCCGCAAAGAGCGGTTCGTGCAGGAAATTAACGGGTACCTCGACAACGTGTTGCGCGCCGCGCCCACCGAAACGCGCCGGGCCGCATAATCGGCACTGGACCCTTGCGGTGGGTATCGGAATAATGGCTTTATCCTTTGAGGCACACCCATGAGCGCCCCGTCCATGACCGCCGATGTTCAACCTCCGGGCCAGGACCGGCGGGTCGCGCCGCGGCGCCGGCCCGCGATGGGCACCATCTGCCGGCTCGACGCGCCGGACGGCGGGCCGGTCCTCGCACTGGTGTGGAACATCTCGCGCAGCGGCGTGAGCATGTTGCTGAGCAGCCCGATACCCGCAGGCACGCGGCTCAGCGGCATTCTGGAACTGATGGCCGGCGACACGATGCAGCGCGTCGCGATGACCGTAGTGCACCTGAAACAGCTGGACACCGGCGACTACTACATCGGCGCGCACTTCGATGAACCGCTCACGGACGAGCTGATGAAGCCGTTCGTGGCCGCGGAGTGAGCCGAACGCGGGCCGGGCCCAGCGCCCCCGCCGGCGTCACAGCACTTCCTTGATCGGGCTCGTGTCATCCAGAAGGTACATCGGGCGCCCGGTGTGGTCGGGGAGCGTCGTCTGCAGGTCGATGCCGAGGTGCGTGTAGAGCGTGGCGAGGACGTTCTGCGGGGTGTACGGCGCGCCCACCGGCCGCTCGCCCTTGTCGTTGGTCGCGCCGACCGCCTGGCCCGTCGTGAAGCCGCCGCCGGCGAGGAGCGCGAAGCCCGATTGCGGCCAGTGGTCGCGCCCGCCGACGGTGCCGCGCTGGGTGCCGACCCGCGGCGTGCGGCCCATTTCGCCCCAGATCACAACCGCCACGTCGTCGGCCAACCCGCGGTCGTGCAGGTCGGTGAGCAGCGCGTACACGCTGCGGTCGTACTGCGGCAGGATCGACTTGAGGCACTCGAACACGTGGTCGTGGTGGTCCCACTGCCCGTTGCACTTCTGCGGCACGCCGTGGTTCTGCGGGGTGATCGTGACCACCGGCACGCCGGCTTCGACCAGCCGCCGGGCGAGGACGTACTCGGTGTTTTTCCCGTACCGCTCGCGCACCTTCGGCGGCTCTTTGGAGAGGTCGAACGCGTCGCGGGCCACGTCCGTGGTCATCATTTCGAGGGCCTGCGCCGTGAACGAGTCCATGCTCGCGCGGCTGCCCCTGGGATCATCGAAATCGCGCCGCACGGTGTCGAACGTCTTCAGCAGGGC
>JBJSXS010000024.1:0-5891 GCA_046086545.1 Gemmata sp. | reverse complement strand
CCGGTCCGCGACCATCTTTGCGGTGTAGTCGGCGTAGTTGTCGCCGTGTTCCTTCTTGAGCGTGACGGCGGTCTTCTCCAGCCCGGGGCCGTACAGAGACGCCCCGCCGCCGCCCGCGACGACGTGAATGATCCCCTTCGGGCGAGTGACCTTCTCGCCATCGAAGTCGCGGTCGAGGCCGAACGTCCCGCTCACGCGCCCCTTGCTGTCGCGCTTGGGCGACGCGGGCGCGAAGGTGAGCGGCACGGTGCGCTGATAGTTGTGGACGTGCCCGCCGAACACCACGTCCACCCCGCACGCCTCGAACAGCGGCTGCCACAGCCGCACCGCCTGTTCGGTGTAGTGCTGGTGCGAGCTGGAGAACCCCGGGTTGTGAAAGCACACCAGCTTCCAGCAGGCCGAACTACCCTTCAGGTCTTTCTCGATCCAGGCCCGGAGCTTCGGCTGGTCGATGTTGCCGGACCCGTTGCTATTCAGAACGACGACGTGCGCCGGGCCGTGGTCGAACGAGTACACGTCGAGGAACGGGTAGCTGTCGGCGGTGGCGGCGCGGAACTTGGCGGCCGCGTCTTTGTTGGACCCGAGCGACGTCACCCACGGGCCGGGCCCGGGTCCGGTCTGCGGCGGGTGGAAGAAGTAGTACGCGCCCAGTGCGTCCGGGACCGCAGGTAGTTTGGCCGCGACGTCGTGGTTGCCGAGCACCGGGTACACTGGCACCGACGCCATGAGGGGGGCGCCGGCCTTCGGCCCCGGCTCGTCGACGTCGTTGTACGTCTTCCAGAAGAAGTGCATGTACTGGTTCACGCGGCCGGACGGGTAGACAATGTCCCCGAGCGCGACCAGCGCGTCCGGCTTCTCCTCCGCGAGCCGGTACGCGACCGCCTTCTGCGCCTCCTTGCCGTTGGCGAGGTCGCCGACCAGCGCGAGGCGTACAGGCTTGGCCGCGCTCGCACGGGTACGGAAGCTCGCCTCGCGCACCACGGTGGCGCCCAGTTTTACGCGATAGCGGACCTCAGCGTCGAGCGGCAACTCGGTCAACCGGGCGACGTACTTGAAGAGGCGCTGCTCGCGCTCCGGCGGCAGGTCGCCGGTCTTCTCCGGTGGGTCGTCCTTGCTCTCCGTCTTCGGCCCGGTGTCGGGCTTGTTCGGATCGGTCTTCTTGTCGAAATCGAGCGCAACCCGCTCGGGTTTCAGGGCTGCTGGGGGCTGACCGGGCACTGAGTACTCAACAACGAACTCGCCCGGCTTTTGGTCGGTGAACCAGCAAATCACCTTCGTGTCCGACCTGTCGTTCCCGCCGGCGCCGGGCTGAACGTAAGGCTTTACGAGGACCGTTTGCGCCGAGACGAGCGCGGGCGCGAACAGCGCGAAGGCGGCAACGACCGCGGTGCGAACGAGGCGTAGCATGTCAGAACCGAAGGCGTGTGTACAAGTCGGTAGGTGTAGCGGTAGGCTTAGAGTATCCGCTCGTCGGGCTCGTTGATTCATCAAGAATTCTAAATTTCCGCGTCACACATTCAACGCACGGGCGCCCACACGGTGGCCGAGAACGCGGCAAACCGTACGGCCTTGTGATCAGAGCCACGCGGGTCGCACGCGAACACGCCGACAACCAAATCGGCGCGGCCGTCGAGAAACTCCGAGAGGCGGGTGGCGAGCGTGCTGGTTGCCCCGGTGGTGCGGTTCTCGACCGCGACCGCGAACTTGCCGGCGGCGCGAGACACGCGCACGCGAAGGTCATCGCCCGGCGCGCCAATTCCGATGAAGTACGCGTCTTTGTCGCGCCCGTCGCGAGTGTTCACCACGAACTGCCGGTACGAGTCCGGTTCCCGCTGACTCACCAACCCGCCCCGCACAGCCCACTCGGCCGACGTGCCCGCGTACACCCCGAACTGGCCGACGAAGGCCATCGCAGGTACGTCTGCCAGGGTCGCAACAGCCTCAAAATCCTCGGCGCCGGTGAACCCGAGGTCCGAAAGTCGCACTCCGGGAAACTCGGCCTGATCGAGCCGGTAGCGGGTGTTCAGGTCGCTGCCGGTGGCGGTAAGTTCTAGCCCACCGCGGTCGCGAACGAGGCGCAAGTTCGTGTCGGCCGCGGGCAGCGCCGCGCCAGTTCCGGGCAGGCGGTGGGTGAACCCGGTGCCGCCGCCGGACCCGTCGGCCAGCGTGCCGGCGCGCGGCTCCCGGAACTCGAGGGCGAGCGTGCGCGGCACCAGCGCGGACCGGCCTCGGGTGCTCGCCCGCACCGCGAGCAACCCGACCACCCCACCGCCGACGGTCATCCCAATCAACAACGCTGCAGCGACTAGCCAGCGGACCGATCGGATCGAAGGTACGCGCGACCCGGAATGTGTGTCGTGCGACTCTCGCGGTTCGGCGATCCGGGCAAGCGCCCGGTCAGCAGACTCCCGGCCCGAGACCTCCAGCACTGACCCCGTGTGCGTCAGGGCGTACCGCGCGAATAGCTCCCGCGCCGCTGTATCCGCCCGAAGGAGGGCGTCCAATTCGCTCGAACTTTCAGGAGAGATGGACCCGCTCAGGTACGCGTCCACCAACTCACGGAGTCGCGCAGCACCTGTCCCATCGTTAATCATGCGGTCTCCCTGTCAGCGCGAGCAATTGCGCGTTCGATGCAATCGTGGAGCGCTCGTCGGATGCGCGCGAGCGAGTTGTGCACACTCTGGGCAGACCGCCCCAGCCGAGCGGCTACGGTAGCCACATCGACCGCCCGGTTGTAGCACTCGCGAATCAGGGCCAGATCCGACTCGGGCAATTTGTCCACGCAACCGGGCAGTGCGTCCAAGCGAGTACTCGTTTCTTCCTCCGGGAGCGACGCAAACGCATCGAGCAGCAAAAGCGTGAGTTCATCGGAAAACCGAACACGATCGCGAGCGCGTGCGCGGAGCCAACCAATCGCCTCGAAGCGAGCAACACCGAGAGCCCAGTTCAAGAAACTTCGAGTCGGGTCGTAAGTGTCGAAGCGGCGCCAGAGGGCGAGCGCCGTCTGTTGAAAAACGTCATCGGCGTCCGCGAGATTACGCACCACGGTGTGGATGTATGTAAACAACTGACTGCGGTACCGGGAAAAGTGCGCAACGAACTGAGCGCGGCGTTCCGTTTTGTTCGGTTCAAGCATGGCGGCAAAGTTCCAGGTTCAACCACGTATCATCCGCTGCAGACGAAGCAAATTCACTCGGAAAAAACGGGCGGCGAACGTGAATGGCGATGGGCGGTTACGGACTGCCTGAAGAGGGCGGAGGGTTCCGGAGTGAGGAAGTCGAAACTGTTCGCGCGGGGTTGCCAGTACCCGGGGGCTGCGCACGCATCGTGAACAAAGTGCTGCAGCAATCGACCTATTGAAGGGCCAGAGAACCGCTTGAAGTTCATCCAGCGGTCGATGTGAGGCGTGTTGGATGGTGGA
The DNA here is from genome assembly GCA_046086545.1 of Gemmata sp. Classification (GTDB taxonomy): domain Bacteria; phylum Planctomycetota; class Planctomycetia; order Gemmatales; family Gemmataceae; genus Gemmata. The sequence goes on along the minus strand of JBJSXS010000024.1, from coordinate 2,470 downwards.
TGTTGTGAGAGAGGGCGGAGTGGAAAAGCTGAGTTCGTGTGAGTTGAACCTGCCGGATCGCGCAGGAAGGTTGAATCACTCAATGAGCGGGACAACCAGAAGTGCGTGCCGATTACCAACTGTGGTCATAATGGCGGGGGCAGTGGCACCCGGCAACTGTGCCGATGGTCCCGGGGACCGCACGGCGGGTGAGTGAGGTGGGTCAGGCGGTTGGGAACAGGGGTTTCTACAGCCAACCGCAGCGAGGCACCTGTCGGGCCCGAGTCGGTCATCCGCATGGCGAGTAACCGTGTGGCACGGAGCCGCCGGACTCGCCAGCTTAGCGCGAGCGAAACCGGGTGGAGCGGCTGTTAGCCAAGATGAAGGAATGCGGCCGGTTAGACACCCGCCACGGGACGCGGATGCGGATGTTCCTGGAATGGGTGCGTCTGACCCTCGGACCAAGCTGCTATCGCTGGCGTATCATCCGGCGTGGCCCCAAAAGGTCACGGGCCCTTCCCGCCGGTCGCGAGCGGCACCTCGCAGAAGGTCAGCGCCGCGAGGCCGTTCTCGCCCAGAAGCAACGTCTTCTGGCTCCATGCGGCGCTGTCGAGGTAGGTAACTGTCTTCGCGTTCGAAGTGCCCACGAGTTTCAAGGTCACGCGGTTGCCGGCCGCAGTGCCCGAGGCGATCTTACCCTTCTGACCATCAAGGTAGAACTGCCCCGCGAGGGCGTCGTCCCACTTCACCGGCTGGTCGAACTCCAGCACCACCTCGTCCCTCTTCGCTCCGCTGACGAACGCCCGCTTCAGGTTGGGCGGCGTGATCGGGGCGGCGGGCGCCTTTCCGTAAAAGTCACGCTCGAGCAGCGGGCATATGAGCCGCGCGAACTCGGCGTACCCGGCCGCAGGGAAATGGCACCCGCCCGGCGGATCGATGCCGAGCGTGGACATGACACTCAGGTTGGAGAACGCCGTCGGGAGGCTCCGCTGCACCTCGCGCAGCCGGTTGTCGGAACCGCCGACGCCCATCGCGCACGACTTGGGCCAGATCTGGAACACGTAGTAGTGCCGGATGTTCGGGAAGTCCGTTTTCCACGCCGCCGCGAGTGCGATGAAGAGGTGCCGGTACGTTTCCCACCCGTAGCCGCCGGTGGGGCCGTCCGCGCCCTGGTCGTTTTCGCCCTGGTGCCAGATCACGGCGCGCACGCCGTGCGTGAGATTCGCCTGCCGCACGCGCCACAGCAGCCGCCCGTATATGGTCGTCGGGTCTTCGGGGTCGGTCGCGTTGCGCTGGTGCTGGTCGATGCGGGTGCCGCCGACGGCACCGTTGATGAAGCACACCGGCACTTTGTGCGTTTCGACCAGCCGGCGCCCGAGTTCCATGCCCCAGTACCCGATCTGAAGTTTCTCCGCGTCGCGGCTCCGGTGGACCGCGTTGCCCCATCCGGCAAACCCCTTCGCGCTGGCGGACATGGTGCCAAAGGTGCGGATCCAGTCGCTGCGAAACGCGGGGTCGTCCTTGCCGAAGTCGGTCGCAACCGCATTCGACTGCCCCTGAATGATGTACACGTCGCCACAGACGAGGTCCGACGCCTTGTGAATTACCTGTTCGGCCGCCCCGGTTTTGGCGACGAGTTCGACGCGGTACTTCACCAGCCCGGGCTTGAGCTTCGCCGCGAACGAGTACGACCTGTCCGCCCCCGGCTTCTGGCTCATCTCGCCGAACGGCTTGTCGTCGGCAAACACTCTGAGGACGACGGCGTCGGCCGCGGCGGCGAGCGTGCCGTTGCAGTGCAAGGAGCCCTCGTTTTTGTCGTCGCGGGCGTAGAACTGACCGTCGGTCGGCTTCTCTTCCTTTGCTGGCGCGCGTTCGACCCAGGCGTCCTGCGCCGGCTCCTTTACGAGGATGGTCACCGAGCGCTCGATGGGATCGCCGCCGTTGTCGATTGCCGCGGTCACCACCAGCTTGCCGCTGTTATGAGCGCGCGTGAGAACGAGTTTTCCGGGCACGGCCTCGTGAATGGTAGCGAGGTCGGCAACGCGCCATTTGACGGTGAGCTTGTCGGCACGCGCGGCCTTCATGGCGGCGCCGTTGGTGATGCCGGGTACGACTTCGATGGGCCTGCGCCCGTCCCAGTCGGCCGGGGCTTGTAACGTGAACTCCGGCTCCGGGACGTCCTCCTTGACGGTAACGGAGACGTCCTTGACCTTCGTCCCGTCCGCGTACACCGCCTTGAAGCGGAGCGTGAGCGTCTGGTGCCCGGTCACCCGCCCGGCTTCGAATCGGTAAGTGAGCCGGTCGGTGGCGACCACGGTTTCTTTGCCGCCGCGAACGAGGCTCCAGTACACTTTCTGCGCGCCGCCGGCCTTCGCCTCGAACCTCATGCTCTGGCCCTCGGGCACGCCGACGGCCGCCTCCGGCAGGCCGAACTCGTTGCCCGCCTGCACCACCGGCCCGACGAGCGTCTGGAGCGGCTTCTGGTTCTCGT
>JBJSXS010000023.1:0-2126 GCA_046086545.1 Gemmata sp. | reverse complement strand
ACACCATCGCGCAGGCGCAGAAGGCCGGCGGCGTGGCCGCGTTCATCGACGCCGAGCACGCGCTCGACCCGAGCTGGGCCAAGCGGCTGGGCGTGGACCTCGACAACCTGCTCGTCTCGCAACCGGGCTACGGCGAAGAGGCGCTGCGCATCGCGGAGATGCTCATCAAGTCGAACGCGGTGGACCTGATCGTCGTGGACTCGGTCGCGGCCCTCGTGCCGAAGAACGAGATTCAGGACAGCGAGATCGGCGACACGAAGGTCGGCCTGCAGGCCCGCATGATGAGCCAGGCCATGCGGATCCTGACCCCGCAGATCAACAAGAGCCGCACCTGCCTGGTGTTCATCAACCAGATCCGGCAGAAGATCGGCGTGATGTACGGCGACCCGAACACCACGACCGGCGGGCTCGCGCTGAAGTTCTACGCGAGCGTCCGCATGGAGGTGAAGCGGATCACGCACGTGAAGGACGGCGAGGACATCATCGGCTCGGAGACCCGGGTGCGCGTGGTGAAGAACAAGATCGCCCCGCCGTTCCGCAACGCCGAGTTCGAGCTGCTGCACGACCGCGGCGTGGACTTCGAGGGCGACGTGATCAAGCTGGCGCTGGAGGACGAGATCATCGAGAAGAGCGGGGCGCACTTCTCGTACAAGGACCAGCGGCTCGGCCAGGGGCTGAAGAACGCGATCGACTTCCTGCGCGAGAGCACCGCGGTGCGCGACGAGATCGTGGCCGCGATCAAGGAGAAGCGGACGCCGAAGGTGGTGGACGCCGCCGCGCTGGAGGCGACCGCGGCGCAAGAGGAAGCCGAAGCCGCCGCGGCGCTCGCGGCGCTGGGCGAGGACGTCGAGGCCGCGACCCCGAAGAAGCGCCGCGGCAAGGCGGCCGAGTGATCGCGGGCACGTTTTGACGGGCCGGGGCGCGACCGCGCCCGGCCCCCCGCGCCCCGGTGAGTTCGCCTTTCCCGCATCCCGCCCGCTGTGATAGCCTGTGCCGCCCGGTGGCACGGAGGCTGCAGCGGTGTCCGAATCGCGTCTCGTCAAGCGCTCGCTGCTGCTCGGGGCCGCGACCAACTGGGCCGCGTTCGCGGCGGCCCTCGCGGTCAGCTTCTTCCTCACCCCCTACCTCACCGCGCACCTCGGTGGCGAGCGGTACGGGGTGTGGTGCGTGGTGGAAAGCATCCTCGCGTACTTCACGCTCTTCGATCTGGGCATCGCCGCGTGCCTCGTGCGGTTCGTCGCGAAGCTCCACGCGACCGGGGCGCGCGCGGAGCTGAGCAAGGTCGTGTCCGCGTGCCTGGGGCTGTTCGTGCTCGCGGGGGCCGCGGTGATGGGTCTCGGCGGCGCGGTCGTGCCGCTCGTCGCGCCGGGACTGGAGCGCGACCTCGGCGAACACGGCGACGTGCTCCCGTTCATGCTGCTCATGCTGGCGAACCTCGCGGTCACGCTGCCGCTGAGCACGTTCCCCACGATCCTCGACGGGCTTCAGCGGTTCGGCACAAAGAGCGCCGTTCGCCTGCTGTGCCTCGCGCTCCGAGTGGCCGGCATCGTGTGGGCGATGGAGACGCGGCCGGGGCTGCTGCCGCTCGCGTTCGTGTTCACCGCGACCAACCTGCTCGAACACGCGCTCTCGGCGGTGTGCTGCTTCCGCTTTCTCCCGGGGCTGAAGCTCTCGGTCGGACTCGTTGACCGCACCACGCTGAAGGAAGTGCGCGGGTACAGCGTCGACGCGTTCCTCGCAATGGTGGCCGGCCGCATCACGGTGCAAACGGGCACGGTGGTTGTGGGCGGGTTCCTCACGCTCGCGGCCGCCGGGCACTACGCCATCGCGGCCCGCCTCATCGACATGGCGAAGAACCTGCTCCGCGCGGCGACCACGACCCTCACGCCCGCGGTCAGCGCGCGCGAAGCGGCGGGCGACTTCGACGGCGTGCGCCGGGTGCTGCTCGACGGCACGCGGGCCGTGTTGTACCTCGTGCTGCCGATTCACCTCGGGCTGCTGTTCTTCGGCGGGCCGTTCCTCGCGCGGTGGATGAAGGACGCGCACTACGCCGAGTGGTGTTACCCCGCGATGGCGATCCTTTCGGCAACGCTCACGGTCGGCGTCGCGCAGTCGGTCGCGTCGCG
>JBJSXS010000022.1:0-2185 GCA_046086545.1 Gemmata sp. | reverse complement strand
GGTGTTTCGTAGCTCGGCCCACGCACCGAGGCATAGACACCCGGCTGGATGCGCATGCCGATTGCCGATGCGGATTCCAGTAGAAGACTCAGGAGGTGGGGTGTGTAGGGACAGGGACTGACCGGAGTTCGCCAGGGCTCGGACAGGTTCCATTCGAGGTGATCCCGGATCGGCATGATGGTCCCGGGTTGGAGATCGTCCCGGATTCCACCGGCGGCGTTGGTGAGCAGGACGGCCTTCACTCCCAGTTCCGCGGCCAGGCTCACCGGGCGCGTCACCGTTTCCCAGGCATGGCCCTCGTAGTAATGGAGCCGGCCCAAACTGAGGATGACGTTGTGGTTTCCGAGTCGCGTGAGGACCCACTTGCCGACATGACCGCTGACCGTGGAGGCTGGAACACCGGGCAACTCGGCGAAGGATATCTCCGGCGAGTCAGGATCGGAGACGAAAAGCGAGCCAAGCCCCGATCCGAGCACGACGAGCCAGGATGGGTGGAATGTTTGGCAATGGGATGCGAAGCGCTCAAACGTGGGGGTGAAGGCCAAGAATCGCGCCCCGAATCGAGAGAAGTTCAAACTACCCGGCCTGGATTCGAACCAGGACAAAGAGAACCAAAATCCGACGAACCCGCGCCGCCAGTCCCGGAAAAATAAGCAGATTGCGATGCCAAGCCGCGCCGGGTGCAGTGCCGGATGCAGTGACCAGAGAAGCGGAGGGGGCATTCCCGACGCGGACCTGGCCGCGCTCGTGGCCGCGTGGCCGACGCTCCCCGACCACATCCGCGCCGCCATCCGGGCGCTGGTCGGCACCGTCGCGGCGCCCCCTCCCTCTTGTTAGGTTCTTCCGGGGGCGGCAGTGCGACGGACCGGCACGCGGCGAATCGGGCCAGGGGGTAGGGGGTTTTCAAAGACCCCGACAGGGCGAAAGTACCGCACGGCCCCCGTCGCGGATTTTGTGGCGAAATTTCGAAGCGTTTTTGGCACGGACTGATGGGCTAGGGGGGTTTTCGAACATCCCGACAAGGGGAAAGTATCGCATCGGCCTGCTTCGGAGATTTCGCAGTGAAATCCGAAAAGGAATCGTGCGTCTGCGGTCGCGCTGGCCTTTTCCCGGTTTGATGGTTGCGTGTACACTACCGTTGTCGGGTCGCGTCCGGGTTCGAAACCGGGCGTTCGCGGTTGCGGGCTGGCGCTTCTGCCTGTGGGTGTCAGTCCGCGACCGACTCGACGAACAGGCAGCAATCATGTCACACCCGACCGACTCGGGCGAGCCGCCCGCGTGCCCGTTCGCACCGCTCGCCCGCTGCACTGAACTGTTAACCGCTGTTCAAGAACTTGCGGGGCAGTGGGAGGCGGAAGTACAACCCTCTGTCGAATCGCGTCTGGCGCTACGGTCCGGTTGGGATGCCGACCCGACCGAATGCGGCCCGCTGTTCGCATCCGTGGGCGAGCGACTACGCGCCGCGGGCGTTCCGCCCTTCGACGCGCCCGCCCTTCGGGACACTTCGCCTGCCGCAGACGCTACCGCACAGCGCGTAGTGTGGACGATGCTCAACGCCGCGATAAAACGCGACACAGCGCGGATCAACTACCTCCTGACGCGACTCCTCGGTCTACCCGCCGTTGCCGCGAAGGCGTCCGACGCACTCGCCGCGGCCCTGAAAGATTGCGGTACCGTGTTGCGGGCGACACTCAACACCCGGTACGAGCCCCAATACCGGGCGCTGCTGGCTCGTCAAGCGGTCGATGCGGCGACACTGCGCGACTGGCTCAGGGACGGTGTGCCGCGCCCCACAGAGGCCGTATGGCGAGCGCTGCGCGATTGGGAAAGCGGGATGGCCGTACTCGACAACGACCCGCCCAGCGCGGCCGAACGCGCCGTTCCCGGTGGCGCCGGCGTTCTGCGCCAAGATGCCGACCGGCCCATTACCGGGAAGCCAACACGACCAGCGCGTCGCCCAACCGGACGCAGCAAAGCGAAGGGGAGAAGCCGCCGGCCGGACGCCAAACCTGACGGCCCGTTCGACGCCGACGGGTTCCGGTTCGCGGGGGTTGACGTTCGGTTCGGGAAGGCCGGCAAACAGTACCTCCTTGTGATGGCGCTTTGGGACGCAAAGAAGAAAGCGCCCGCCGCACCGCGACCCGTTGAGGATGTGATTGCGGAAGTGTGGGGCGACGAAAACGAA
>JBJSXS010000021.1:0-4024 GCA_046086545.1 Gemmata sp. | reverse complement strand
CCGCCGCGAGTGCCGGTGGTACCGGCACTCGCGTCCCACCTGACCTCCGTGCCCGCGCGGTAGGCGACGTTGCCCAGCAGCACGCACTCTGCGAGCCGGCCGGCGTACTCGAAGTTGCACAACGTGGCGCCGCTGCCCTTGCACGCCTCGGTCCACTCCTTGTGGTGCCCGATGGACGATTTGATGCTCTTCTCCGGGGCCTTGAAGTCCCTCGCGAACGCTTCAGGCAGGAGCAGGTACTTGCTGTAGTCGGCGACGAGTTTGCCCTTGGTGCCCTCGAACAGGATGCCGGCACCGTAGCCCTTGTACACCTCTGCACCGGCGCTCGGACCGGCGGCACCGTGCTCCCATACCAGTTCGATGGTGCCGTGGACCGGAATATCGCGGAAGGTCCACGTCGCGGTCTGCACGTCCGGCGTGGTGTTGTCCCCGGTGTAGGTCTTCTTGCCGGTCGAGGCGGCGGTTGATGGCGAGGTCAGTCCGAGCGCCCAGTACGGCAGATCGATATAGTGGCACCCGAGGTCCGCGAGAGTGCCCCCGCCGAACTCCCACCACCAGCGCCAGTGGAAGTGCGGCCAGGCGAAGTTCCAGTTGGACTTGTTAACCTCCGCTTCAAAGAACTCCCCCGAGGTGGGTCCCATCCAGACGTCGAGGTCGAACCTCGCGGACGGTTTCTTGGCGAGCCTTTTCCCCCCCACCGGCCGGCTGCTGTTCCACACGTGAACCTTCGTTACCCTCCCGAGCGCGCCGCTCTGTACGATCTCCACTACGCGGCGGTAGTTCTCGCCAGCGTGGATCTGCGTGCCCATCTGCGTGACGACCTTGTGCTTCGCAGCGAGGGCCCGCATCGCGCGCACCTCGTTCACGGTTTCGGCCATCGGCTTCTCGCAGTAAACATGCTTGCCGAGACTCATCGCGACGCATGCCGGGTACGCGTGGTTGTGGTCCGGGGTGCTGACCACGACCGCGTCGAAAGTCTTCGCGACCTTGTCCTCGAACAGCTTGCGGTAATCAGTGAAGTAAGGGGCCTTAGCGAACTGCTCGCGGGCCTTCTTCGCGTTGTCGGGGTCCACATCGCACAGCGCGACAATGTTCTCGTGCGCCACGCCAGCGAGGTTAGCGGCCCCGCGATTCGCAACGCCGACGACCGCGACGTTGAGTTTCTCGTTCGCGTTGCGGGCACGAATGAAGGTCGGCGCGGCCAGCGCGCCGGCAGATGCGGCCAGGAACGTCCGGCGCGAGTGCTTAGTCAACATCGTCTTCTCCGGGAGAAAGCGCGGGCGCGCGATTATGTTTAAAGTGTAGCCGACTACAAAGTGGTGTGAAGCGGGTGGTTCTCGAGAAACGGGCAAGCGAAGGCGGTACGTTTAGCGACCCGGGCGATGCGCCCCCTTCGGCCCCGCACGCAGCCCACTGGGCAAGCGAAGATATTGTTTGGCGAACAGGTTCAGGAGCGTCCCAGCCTGCGATAAAACGTGAAACGCATCAACCTCCATGCGTCTGGCAACCCGAACCGGCGACGATCATCCGTGCCGATAGTCGCGCAAATGAAACCCTCTCGATTAGAGCAGGAGCAGGTCACCCTTCGAGACGATCAGCGTTCGCAACAGTGATTTGCCGCGATTTCAGACAAGTCCAGGATTTTGATGCAAGGCGAGGAGACACGCGATAACTGGACTCCGACCGCGACTTCGCCGCCCACCACCTGTAGAATCGCAACTCCCCATCTTCACAGAGGATCGTGTCATGCCGGTTCCTAAGTTGGCAATCGGGGTCTGTAGCTGGTCGCTTCAGGTCACGAGCGTTCCAGAACTAAAACGGTTCATGGACAAGCTGGGTATCGACGTCGTTCAGATCGCCTGCGGCGACCCGCACCACGCGAGTTGGGCCGAGGGCGATTCGATGCCGGCTGCGGCACGGGCGGCCGGTTTTCAGCTCTCCGGCGCGATGCTCGGGTTCCCCGGCGAGGACTACACCACCCCGCAGACCATCGAAAAGACCGGCGGGTTCGGTGACCCGGCCACGCGCCCCGAACGAATCGAACGGTTCAAATGGGCGCTCGTCCGGACCAAAGAGCTGGGCATCTCAGACCTCATGCTGCACGCGGGGTTCATTCCCGAGGTGGGCGCACCCGGGCGCAAGGCGTTCCTCGACACGCTCGCGGAGGTCGCGGACCTCGCGAAGGCCGCAGGCGTGGTTGTCGCGTTCGAGACAGGTCAGGAGTCCGCTGCGCTCTTGCGGCGCACGCTCGACGACCTGAGCGCGCCCAACTTGAAGGTGAACTTCGACCCGGCGAACATGCTGCTATACGACAAGGACGATCCGCTGAAGGTGCTTGAACTGCTCGCGCCTGACATCCGCAGCGTTCACGTCAAGGACGCGAACCGACCTGCTGTCAAGGGCACGTGGGGCGCCGAGGTGCCGCTGGGCGAAGGGCAAACGAACACCCGCGAGTTCGTCAAGGCGCTTAAGCGCGTTGGCTACACCGGGGCGCTGTGCATCGAACGAGAGGTGGGCAACCAGCAAGACCGGTTCCGCGACATCGAGCACGGCGTGCGCTTCCTGCGCGAGTGCCTGTCCTAGAAGCCGGTTGCGGCTTCGCGAGCCAAGCCGTCCAGCACGGGGAGCCGCCAGCGACTCAGAGCCTGACAACCTCTTGCGCCGGCAGTTCCTTGAACTGCGTGTCGGCCACAAACAGGCAGCCGGCGTTGGGGCACTTGACGCGCTGTTCGGCGGGCATGCCCTCGGTCGCGGTCGTGAGGATCAGTTTCACACTGTTCCCGCGTTGAACGAGGAGCGGGCACGTCACGCGCGGTGACCCCGGCGTCAGCCACTCCTCGATCGCCTCACCGGTGGCGAGCGAGTACCGTACCGCCCTGCCCGCTTCGACCGGGTCGGGGTTGTAGAACGCGACGATCACCTCGCCGGGGCCGCAGGCGCACATCCCGTCCGGGAAGCCCGGTTCGGTAGTCAGGTCGAGTGCCACACCGTCCGGCGCGGCCGTTCGAGCCCCCACATCGAGCCGGTAGCGCACTACCTTCCGCGTGGGCGTGTCGATGTCGTAGAGGATCAGCCCGCGCTCATCGCGGGAAAAGACCTTGCCGTTCGAACACACCTGTTTGTCCGCGAGCAGCGTGACGCGGGTGTCGTCCAGCGTGAACAGGTACAACTGGGCCAGCTTCGCCTCGGCGTCAAATTGTGTGTCTTTTGTACCGAACACCACCGCCCTGCCGCCGGGCACGACCTCGCCGTCGTTGATGATGGTGCGCGGGCTGTCGTCCGGAATCGTGACGACCGGTTCGGACCACTCGGTGTCGGCGAGGTCTACGATCCGCAGGTCCTTGTCCACACCCACCAGAGCGCGGTCGTCCTCGCTCAGCGGCAGGATGAAGCCGGGGCGCCCGGGGCACCCCAGCATGGCGTCATCGCTCCCGTCGGTGCCCGGGAAGTGCAGGTGGACGTCGCCGTCGGGGGCGTCAGCCGCGCGCTGGATGTTGACCCAGACGAGCGCGCCGCGCCCGCCGACATCGGTCCAGCGTGGCCCTTCCGGCAGAAACCGGTCGGCTTCTTCGGGCGGTTCCAGGTAAACGCGGGCCACTGTGCTTCGCATCGCGGTACTCCCGGCGCGGGGCGGTTGCTACGTTAGCCGTGAACCGACCCGCCGGCGAGAGATTATCGCAATGTTGCACGGCAAAGCCGCACTCATCACCGGGAGCAGTCAGGGCATCGGCCTCGGCGCCGCGCGAGCGTTCGCCGCGACGGGCGCCAAGGTGGTCGTCACCAGCGAGAAGCCGCTCGCGAACTGCCCGGAAGTTCAGCGCCTGCTCAGCGATTACGAGCACACGCGCTACATCCAGGCCGACCTGCTGACCGACGGGGAGCCCGAGCGCCTGGTCGAAGCGGCGTGGGCCGCGTTCGGCGGCCTGGACGTTCTGGTCAACAACCTCGGCACCTACCGCGAACCGCCGCTCGGCGAACTGACGCGCGAACACCTCGACTTCCTTTTCCGGCTCAACACCCGGAT
>JBJSXS010000020.1:0-12062 GCA_046086545.1 Gemmata sp. | reverse complement strand
AAGAACCTCGCGGCCCTCGCGGCGGTCGGATTGGACGTGCGTTACTACGACTTGGTCGCCGAATTGGCGGGCCGCATGAGCGGGTTGAACCCGTTCGTCCGTGCGGTCCTTCAGATCAACGACGCCCTCCTGGCCGCGGTGCGAGTCGACCCCAGCTACGCGTTCGACCCGACCAGGGCGTTGTTCGTGATCGACACCGTCCGGGTCCGGGTTGTAGCGGCCGGTGGCAGCATGCGGGTTGAAGTCGTGCGCACCCTCTTCGCTCGGCTCGGCATCCAGACTCCAAATACGGCAGGAGGCGAGACGACGGCCGACGAGACGACGTTCCACTCGACCGACTTCGGTCGGCAGCAGGAGTCTGTGAAAGTACGGATCGAGGGCGAGTAAACCGAAGAATGGGAAGGGAGGTGGGCAACGGGGCAGAGAGGCACTGCGGCCATGTTATCAAAACCACTTTTGAATCGAGTCCGTGCTCGGCATGTGAAAGCGAGGTCCGCGATGGTTCGTGTGTTGTTCCTGCCGTTCAACGGGCCTGAGGTGCCCGACACGAAGTCGCCGCTGAAGTGGAAGCGTGAGGCGATCTGGGACAACGCGGGCCGCAACGAGCTGATCGCCGGCGTCGCGGAGAAGCTGGCACGGAAGCCGCGGAAAGTGCTCCACGGGTACGGCATCAGCACGAAGGTGGTCCAGTTGCCGGATCGGGTGTGGCAGCGGGTCGTCGTCCTGGTCGAGAATGTGGAGCACGCCACGCGGCTTCAGAAGTTGCTGCCGGATTGGGAAGTGCTGCACGCCATACCGACAGATGACGAGCCCTGGGACGGGGAAGAGGACCCGAACGAACTGCCGCCGGTTGGCGTCATTGCCACGCTCGTGTACGTCGCCAAGAACGGCATCGGGTGCGACATCTTGGTGCGGGCGACGGCGGGAACTGGGAAGTTGAGCTGGGACGCGATCCGCGGCGGCTACAAGAAGGCGGGCACAACGCCGGCCCTGGTGGTCGACATCGGGGACGAGGGCGGGAAGCGCGAACGCAGAGACACGGAAATCCGCCGCCGCGAGTACCGGGAACAGGGGCTGGAGGTGGTGAAGGCGACGCAGTCGAAGGAAGGAGCCACGTGAGGTCAATTCCACCGCAGCGGACCCCAGTACAGTTCTGGAAAGATGCGGCGGTGGTGGGCGAGTGGGGGCAACGCCCCACCAACCAGCGGTAGGAGGATTACATCCTCTACCCCGTAGGCCGGAGGAACGAACACCTCCGGGGCCGGTTACCCCCCGTGGTCGTGAACCATGGGGCGTACTGGTCAGCCGACCCCATACGGGACCGCGTTTGCTACCCACAGGTAGCCGTAGGTCCCAGGGGTCAGCGGGAGAACGTAAACCTACACCCTCTACCGGGAGGGTGCGGGGGTCACGACCGGACCTTCGTGGTCGGCTTCGTGGCACCGTTCTTCCGTCAGGGCTCCGCCCTGACTTGTTCGCGTCTGGGTTCCAGACGCGGGGGCGGGAGCCCGGTAAGCTCCCGCCCCATTTTCGTTCACCGGGAGGGGCTATGCAGTACGAAGGACGGGCAGGCGAGGCGGGTGATGCCGCACTGGCCGACGTTCTGGACGTGAAGTGGGTGCTCCGGCACCGGGGCACGCCGCTGGATTTCATTCAGCGGTATCGCAGGCTGGCGAAGAAGGCCGCGAAGAAGAAACTCGCCGGGCTCCGGGAGATCGCCCCGTCGGTGCTGGCCGTCATCTCCGACGAGCGGACGCTGTACACCGCCCTGAAGTACATGCAGGAGCACGGGAGCCACGCCCCCGGCCCCGACGGGCTCACGTACGAGCAGATCGCGTCCGTTGGCGACTGGAAGTGGTGCCGGGCGATGAAGGCGACGATCCGGCAGGGCTACTTTGAACTCGGCGAGGAGCGGGTTCAGAAGATCCCGAAGGGGCCGGGTCGGGGGTTTCGGGAACTGGTGATCCAGTCGGTCGAGGACCGCGTCGTCCCCCGTGCCGTGGTCGAGATCCTCCAGCCGCTCCTTAACCCGCTCTTCGACTCCCGCTCGTTCGGCTATAGGCCGAAGAAGGGGCCGCTCCGGGCACTGGCGACCGCGGGGCACCTGTACAAGAGCGGCAAGCGGGGCGTGTGGGTGTCGGCGGACATCAAAAACGCGTTCCCGTCCGTGCCGGTAGCCCGGCTTCTTGGCGTCCTCCGGCACTACCTGCCCGACGACGAGTTGCTCGACTTCCTGGAGACGGTCACCGAGCCCGACACGCGGCCCGGCCTGCGCCAGGGGAGCCCGCTCTCGCCGCTGCTGCTGAACACCTACCTCCATCACGTACTCGACCGCAAGTGGCGGGTGCTGCACCCGAAGATCCCGCTCTTGCGGTTCGCCGACGACATCCTCCTGCTGTGCAAGACCGAGAAGCAGGCCCACGACGCCTACACGTCGCTGTCGAAGTTGCTCGCGGAGGCGGGGTTCGAGTTGAAGGAGACGGCCGAGGACGCGATCAAGCGTGTCGTGGAGAACGAGTCCGTGAAGTGGATGGGCTACGGCATCCGTGGCACCGCGGACGGGCTCGCGTACAAGGTAACGGTCGACGCCTGGGACAGCCTGCACGAGGCGTTCGTGGCGGCGCACTCGAAGCCGAACTCGCCGATCGCGGCCTTACGCTCGCTCGCGGGGTGGGTCGCGGACAAGGGGCCGTGCTATCCGCACACGCACTTCGACTGGGCGTACGACCGCATCCGCCTGATGGCAGTCGAGCAGGGCTTCGAGGAGATCCCGTCCCGCGACGAACTGAAGGGACTGTGGCAGCGTGGCTATGCCCGCTGGTGCAAGCTCCAGAAGTCGGTAGCGGTGTCACGGGGAACGACCACCGAAGGAGGCAAGTGATGGCCGGCGAGGCACTATGCGAGTTCGACATCGACTTGGGCTTGTACGTCCTGGGGCAGGTCCGCCCCTACCTCCGCGAGTTGCCTGCGCGGCCCAAGCCGGGGGCCGGAGACCGTGCCGAACAGCCGGCGTGGCTCAGGCACGTGGAGTGGGAACTTCTCGACATACCCGCGTGGGCCGGGCGGGTGGCGTCCGCTCTGCCCGTCGAACTCGCCGACTACGTGTGGATGGGTGTCGATGGGGATGCAGTCCCACGCCGCCTGAATGACGCAGAACTCGCGTGGCTGCCGGCACAGGTAGGCACACAGGTCGTCCGCCAGCCCCAGCTTCGTCTTGATTCGCCACACCTGCTGCTGCAACGCACCCTGCGTCCACGGTTTGTCTTCGGTGTTCAGGAACACGTGGGTGCTGCCATTGCCCTTGAGCCGCTCCATCATCGCTCGCATCTGCTCGTTCAAGAAGATCACGCGAGGTTTGCCGGTCGTCTTCGCCGTCTTGTGCTGCGGCAGAACCCACCGATCATCTCGCACGTGCTCCCACACGAGATCGCGGATCTCTTTCGGCCTCGCCCCGGTGTGATAGAGTGCCGTCAGCACGTCTTGAAGCGGGCCACCGGCGTTGTCGTGGAGCTTATGGAACTCGTCGTCAGTGATCGCACGCTGCCGGGGCTGGGGCTTGGGCCGGGGCATCCCCACCAGCGGGTTGTTCGGCAGTAGTTTCTCCTTGGCCGCCCAGGAGAACACGGTGTACGCGGTCTTGCGTGCGTTGTACACGCTCGTCGGCCCCCACCGGCGTGGGTTGCCGCCGGCCTTATGACGTTCTCCAACAGGCAGTTCCTCGCGGAGCCGATCCTTCTCCGCACGACCCGCGAGCACTCGCTTCTCCGACTGCATCGCGGTCACCCAGGCGGTGACGTGGTGGGGCTTCAAATCGCGAGCCAGTACCTGGCCGCAGTGCTCAGCGAAGAGCTGGCAGTAATACTTGTGTCCGCGATAGGTGTCGGCCGCGTGGTTGAGGCGGCTGTGAAGCAAGAACGCCTCGACCACATCAGCGGTTCGAGACACGACGGCTTCGGGCGAGAGGCGACGGAGCTTCCGCAGTTCGACGTACTTTTCTTCAGCCAGTTCCCGGTGGTCGTCGTCGTTCGGTCCCTGCACAAGGCGGGTCTTCTCGCCGCCGAGAGTGATCATCCACCAGCCGATGTCGGCCCGATACCAGACCTTCGCCGGGCGTCCCATGGGTCAACTCCGCTTCCGTACCAAATCCGTACCAAACCCATGCGAATCATACCAGAATTGGCCTCCGTACTAAACTTGAAATGCTGGAAATACAAGGGATTTCACGTTATTTAGCGGCCTCCGGAGCCGAAGGTTACAGGTTCAACTCCTGTCGGGCATACTGGAAAAACAAGGGTTTGGTGAAGGCTTCGACGCGACCCTCCGTTCCTGTCCGCGATCCTTGTCCGCGAATCGGTAGAAAAGCCTCGGGGTGCTGCAACACCCCGACGGTCCTGACCTCACAAACCTCATCGGCCCGCGAGCGGTGGACCAAGTCATGAGCGGGGAGCTAGTGTCCCGGCCCGTAGGGTTGCATGGTGACACTCCACTTGGGCAGGGCAAGTGAGCGGGTGAGCTTTCGCGAGTTCGCTACGGAACCTTTCAGTTCTTCTTCTTCGGCACGGGTTTGTCCTTCTCCGGATTGTGGTCCGGGTTCGGCGCGGGCAATTGGGCGCCGACGGATTCCCGCCACGCCTTCAGCCTGCCGTGCAACTTGGCCGTTCGTTCCGGCTCCCTCGCGGAGAGGTCGGTCTTCTCGCCGATGTCGTCCTTCAGATTGTAGAGTTCGGCCTTACCGGTCTCGAAGAACTCGACCAGCCGCCAGTCGCCGATCCGGGCCGCGGAGTACGGAGTCGCCCCGCCCGGGTGGTAGTGCGGGTAGTGCCAGAACAGCGCGTCGCGGTCGGGTGCCGCGCCGCCCTTCAGCACCGGGGCCATGCTGACCCCGTCCACCGTGTGCGTCGCCGGAACCTTCAGCCCGCACGCCTCGACCAGTGTCGGGTACAGGTCGCAGGTGATGACCGGCACCTCGGACGTGGTCCCCGCCTTGGTGACGCCCGGCCAGCGAACGATCCACGGGACGCGAACACCGCCCTCGTAGGCCGACCCCTTGCCGGCCCGGAACGGCGGGTTCGTGGTGATCGGGAGCAGGCCGCCGTTGTCCGAGGTGAAGACCACGATCGTGTTCTGGTCCAGTTTGAGATCGGCGAGCGCCTTCCGCACCGCCCCGACGCTGTCGTCCACGCCCTCGAACAGCGCGGCGTACGTCGCGTTCGTTTTCACGCCCATCGCCTCGGCCTTTTTCGTGTACTTCGCGATCACCTCGGGCTTCCCGCCGAGCGGGGTGTGGACCGCGTAGTGCGGGAAGTACAGGAAGAACGGCTTCTCCCTGTTCGCGGTGATGAACCTGATCGCCTCGGCGGTCAAGCGGTCGGGAAGGAACTCGCCCGCCTTGCCGTTCGGCAGCGTCGGGATCTTCTCCGGGGAGAAGTACCCCGGCGGGCTACCCACGTTGGTGCCACCGACGTTGAGGTCGAACCCGTGCTTCTCCGGGTAGTAGTCCGGCCCGCCGAGGTGCCACTTTCCGACGCTCGCGGTGGCATAGCCAGCGGCCTTGAACGCCTCCGCCAGCGAGTGCGTTTCGAGCGGCAGGTGCGTCGTCCAGTCGGGGACCTTGAGCCTGGCGAACGGCCGCTTGTGGCCGGCGATCCAGTCGGTCACGCGGAGCCGCGCCGGATACTGCCCCGTCAGCAGTGCGGCCCGCGTCGGCGAGCAGACGGTGCACGCGGAATACCCGTTGGTGAACCGCACGCCGTCCTTCGCGAGCCGGTCGATGTGCGGGGTCTCGTGGAAGGTGTTCCCGTAGCACCCGGGGTCGGTCCACCCCAGGTCGTCGATCAGGAACACCACCACGTTGGGTCGGTCGGCGGCAGCGGCCGGAGTCGCGAGGGTGAGTGCTGCAGCCGCGGTGGCGAGAGCCGAGCGAAGCGAGATCATGACAGCCCCCGGGTCATTACTTTTTCGGTTTGCCGAACTGCTTCCAGTAGAGTTCCTTGAACGGGTTCTCCTTCGGCCCGACGGCGTCCTCGTTCACCAGGAACGGCGGCAGCGATGCCCACCACGCGTCGTACTCGGCGCCGAGCTTCTTCACCACTTCCGGGTGTTGTTCCGCGACGTCGGTCTTCTCGCCCGAATCGGCCGTCAGGTCGAAGAGTTCCCACTTCCCCTTCGCCTTGCCCGCCGACACGAGGTGCCACCGCTTCGTGTGAACGCTGCACCCGGCGAACTTGTGGTCGTCCACCTTGGCCCCCTTCGGCCACCGCCCGATGTGGGTGAACAGCGTCCGCTCGGCCCACTCCGCTTTCGGGTTCCGGAGCAGCGGCACCAGGCTCCGCCCCTCGACTTGCTTGGTCACCTCGTCGGGCAACTTCGCGTTGGCGAGTTCGGCGAGCGTGGGGAGGAAGTCGATGTGCGCCGTGAGGCGGTCGCAATCCGCGGGCGTGAGGGTGCCGGGCCAGCGCCAGAACGAGGACGCCCGGGTGCCGCCGAGCCACGGCGTGTTCTTCGATCCGCGCATCCCGGCGTTGAACACCGGCACGCCCGCGGTGCCCCCGTTGTCGTTCATGAAGATCACGAGCGTGTCCTTCTCCAGCCCCCACTCCTTGAGCTTGTCGAGGAGCCGCCCGACGTTGTCGTCGATGTTCGCGATCATGCCGAAGAACTTGGCGGCGTTCGGCTGCTTCACCTTGTCCTTGTAGCGGGCCTCGTCCTCGGGGCGGACGTTGAGCGGGGCGTGCGGGGCGTTCGTGGTGATCTGGCAGTAGAACCGCTCGCCCTTGCCCTTCACTGATTCGATCCACTTCGCCGCTTGCCCGAAGAACACGTCGGTGCAGTACCCCTTGGTCTTCTCGAACACGCCGTTGTGGAGAATGGTCGGATCGAAGTACGAGTTGCCGGGGACGTCGCCGCAGCTCCCGGGGTACGACTGCCCGATGCCGCCGCACCCGTGGATGAACATCTCGTCGAAGCCCCGCTTGTCGGGCCAGCGGTCGGGTTCGTCGCCGAGGTGCCACTTGCCGAAGATGCCGGTCGTGTACCCGGCGGCCTTCAGCACCTGCGGGAGCGTGATCGCCTTGAGAGTGAGGCGCTCGCGCTCGAGGATCGTGTGCGTGACCCCGTTCTTGAACTCGTGCCGCCCGGTCAGGAGCGCGGACCGGGTCGGCGAGCACGTCGGGCTGACGTGGAAGTCGGTGAACCGCAGCCCCTCCGCGTGGAGCTTGTCGAGGTTCGGCGTCTTGAGGACCGGGTTGCCGTGGGCGGAGATGTCGCCGTACCCCTGGTCGTCGGTCAGGATGAACACGACGTTCGGCTTCTTGCCCGCGATCGGGTCGGCGGCGGTCGCCCCGCAGAGCGAAACGCAAAGCAGGACGGCGAGTGCGGTGAGGGAACGGGTCACGGGAAGCACCTCCTGGCGTGTCGGGACAGCGGAACGGTTGTCTTCTCAACCGGCCTTAGCTTCGTACTCGTAGACCACTTTGCCGCGGACGTCGTGGTGCCGAAAAACGATCGACTGCGCCCGGACGGTGACCGACAGGAACCCGCCCTTCACGCGGTGGAACCGGTGGTAGGTCTTGTCCTCGCCCGGCGACCCGCCCGCGTGCGCGTCGCTCGCCGCCCCAACCGAGAACTCGTGTAGCCCGGTCGCCGGGTGGACCGAGTGGTACTGCCAGTGCCGGTCGCCGCATACGGTGAACGTGTTGGCCGGGGTGTTGGCCTTGATCCACGCCCGGACCTCGTCGCCCTCGGTCTGGAACGCCTTGTTCGCGTGGTTATCTCCCTTGCCCCCGCGGTCCGGGCCGACGACCGGGGTGGGCGTGATGATCACCTTCCACGCCGCGTCGCTCGCCTTGAGCGTGCGGAACAGCCACGCCTTCTGCTCCTTGCCCCAGATGGTCTTGTCCGGCCCGTCCTTCATGTTGTTCGGCGACCGAAAGTCGCGGCCGTCGGTGAACCACACCTGGAGGTGCTTCCCCCACCGGAAGGTGCGGTAGATGGTCTCGCCCATCGGCACCTGCCGGCGGAAGATCCGCTGCCCCTCCTCGTAGGTCAGGTCGCCCATCTTCTGGCCCGGCCACGAGTCGTTCTTGAGGCAGTCGTGGTCGTCCTTCTCCCAGTAGCTGGCGACCGTGCGGAGCAAATCCGCGTGCCGGGGCAGGCTGTACATCCGCTCCCAGTGGTACCGTGCCAGCGCCGGGGTGACGGCCCGCGGGCGCTCGCTGTCGTAGTACACGTTGTCGCCGGTGAAGGCCACGAACCGCGGGGCCAGGGTGCGGATGGCCGGGTAGATGTGGAAGCCGTCGGCGTGGTCGAGATCGGCGTACATCTGGCAGGTGACAACGGCGAACGCGACCTCGGCGTCGGCGTCGGGCTTCGGCGCGGTGCGGAACGTCCCCGTCCGCGACCCGTGCGGCGCCTTTTGCGGGTCGGTCGTGTCCACGGCGTAATGAACGGTCGAGTCGGCCGGCAGCCCCGAAAGTGCGAACTGGTGGCTGAAGTCGGTCTTCTCGGTCACGTCGACCCAGTCGGTGGCTCTCGCGTCGTCGAGGCCGGGCTTGCTCCCGTACCGGACGCGGGCCCGTCCCGGTGCCCCCGGGCAGGCCCCGTGCAGCTTCCGTGCGTCCGCGTCAGCGGGGGGCGGGTCGTCCTTAATCACTTTGCCGACGACCTTCGTCCCGTCGCCGTTCCGGGTGCCGTGCTCGGTGACCCGGACCCAGACGGTCGCGGTCGTGTCGGTCACCTCCCCGACCTTGACCCCGCTCGCCTGCCGGTGCGAAGGCGGGTCGGCGGCGGACGTGACGGCGGGAACGCCGGCTGCACTCACCCCAACGGCGAGAAACTGGCGGCGGGACACGCCGTCCGTCGAACATCGTTGTGTGCGCATACCCGTTTCCTCAACAGTTGCCGGTCGCGGCGACTCGGTGACGACGAAACAATTTCAGTCGCAGTTGGACAATGTCGGGATGAGACCATAGCCTCCGGCGGCCGTGACAAGCACGGTTACCCAGCCAGGGCGCCGATCCACGACTCGGTCGGCGCCCGGAAGCGCGGGAGCGAATCATTGTTCGCCCGGTTCGCACACGAAGTCGCGGTCGTCTGCGGGGCGCACCCAGACGTTACGGAACTCCACCGGGTTGCCGTGGTCCTGGAGGAACACCGGGCCGGTCGCCGCTTACTTCTGCCGGTCCCGCATCTGGTCCGGGTACGGGGTGTTGCCGAATCGGAACGGGTGGAACGCGACCCGGGCCCGCTGAACTCGGCGTTGTCCTGCACCTTCTTCCCGTTGAACCACGCCGTGCCGGTGCCCTTCTCGGTGATCTTGCCGGCGGCGTCCCGCCGGGGCGCGCGGTACCGGATGTCGGACGCCTCCCATTCGCCCGGCTTGCGGCACGCGTTCACCAGAGGCGCGGCGAACCCGTACACCGCGCCGGCGGCGTCCCGGGGGAACTTCTCCTTGTCGAACGAGTTCAGGTTCCGGACCTCGTAGTTGTCCCAAACCACGTCCACGTCGTTTCTCTGCTCCGGTCCCCGGCGCGATGCTGCCTGCGGTTTCCGAGCGACCCAGCAGGGCCGTCCGTTCCCACACCTTCGCTGTGTGCCCCACTGCCGTGGTACGGGCGGCAGAGGTGCTCGGCCGGAACGACCCAGCGGCGATGTCGGGAATCGAGGACGGTGCGAATGGCCGCCTATCGCCCGCGCTACTCGTTGCCCTTCGGGTCCGCGACGCCGTAGAACGTCACCGCGTTCCGGCAGAACACCTTGTTCGAGACGGTCGGGCCTTTGTCGGCGAAGTACCCCTTCAGCAGGCCGAGCACCGCCGCGTAGTCGGCGGTCGCCTCGGACACCGGCCAGTCGCTGCCGAACACGACGCGGTCCTCGCCAAAGGCCTCGACCGCCAGGTCGAGGATCGGCTTGTAGAAGTCGAGCGATTTGGGCGCCGGTTGCTTCTTCACCCGGCCGTACAGCGCAGACACCTTACAGTACGCGTTCGGGTGCTTCGCCACCCCCTTGAACTTCTTCACCCATTCCGGGTCGAGTGGGCGATCGGTCAACTCGACGTTGCCGAAGTGATCGAGGATGACTTTGAGTTTCGGCACCCGGCGGCAGATCTCCGCCGCGTCGGCGAGCGAGTACTCCTTCTCGTTCAGCAGCAGATCGACGCTGCGCCCCGCCTTCGCCGTCAGTTCGAGGTGGCGAAAGAAGTCGTCGGTGAGCGTCTTCTGGTACCGGCCCGAGAGGCGGTAGCCGACGTACCGCTCGTCCTTGCACAGCTTCTCGAACAGGGGGACGAACTCGTCAGTGCCGATCACCCTGGACAGGTTCCCGACGACCCCGCGGTACAGGTCTTTATCACTGGCCGTGACGTCCAGGTTCCACTGGTTGTCCGCGAGGCTCTGCCCGGCCTGGACGACGACGACCGCGCCCACCCCGTTCGCGGCGGCGAGCGGCCGGTGGTCCTTCGGGAGGAACGACCGGTTCAGCACCTTGTTGTCCGCGGCGATCCACCCGAGGCCGTCTCGCCGGTCGATCTCCCACAGGTGAACGTGGGTGTCCACGACCGAACGCGCGGGCGCTGCGGCCGGCTTCTTCGGCGGGGCGGCGGCCTTCGGCTCCGTGTACCCCACCTCCTTGACGAGCGCGGCCAACTCGCCTTCCAGCTTCGCGGTCAGCTTCGCATCGGAGGCGAGGTTCTTGATCTCGTACGGGTCGGCGGCGAGGTCGAAGACTTCCGTCCATTCCGGGCGCCCGGGGTATTTCACCAGTTTGTGCGTGGTGGTGCGGATGGTGTAACAGGTGGGCACGTTGCCCAGTTCCTTGTAGTACTCGGCGAAGAAAGCCTCGCGCCACTTCGCCGGCTTGCGGCCCGCGGCCAGTCCCTTCCAGCTCGCGCCCTGCATCTCCTTCGGAACCGGCACCCCGGCGAGGTCGAGGAGGGTCGGGGCGAGATCGACGTTCAGCACCATCTCGTCCACCGTCTTGCCTTTGCCGAACATTCGCGGGTAGCGCGCCAGGAACGGGATGCGGAGCGACTCGTCGTACAGCGCCCGCTTGTCGCCCGAGTTGTGCTCGCCGAGGAAGTAGCCGTTGTCGCTCGCGTAGATGACGACCGTGTCGTCCGATAGTTTCAGCTCGTCGAGCGCGTCGAGCAGGCGGCCGACCTGCTCGTCCACGCCCGCGATGTGCCGCAGGTAGTCGAGGTGGACCGCGTTGTCGGCGAGGCCGAGCGGGAACTGGTCGGTCTTCGGGTCCTTTTGGTGGAACACGGCCGGCACCCCGCAGTTAGGGGTCGGGCGGGTGGTCTCGCCGGCATACAGTCTCCGCAGGTGCTCGGGCAGGAAGTTCCCGCCGCGCGGGCCGTGCGGGCTTTTCAGCCCGAGGACCAGCGAGAACGGCTGGTCGCGGTTCTGCTTCATCCAGCCGATGGCGTAATCGGTGCTCACGGCATCGACCCAACCCTTGGTCGGGGTGGGCTTGCCGTCGATCTCGAACGGGCAGTCGTTGTACTGGCCCTGACCGATGAAACTGGCCGAGTAATCGAACCCCGGGCGCGGCCCCTTCTGGCTGCCCATGTGCCACTTGCCGACGTAGGCGGTCCTGTACCCGGCCTCGCGCAACAGCGTCGCGTGGGTGACGGCGTCCGCGGGGAACGGCTTGCTGTTGTTGGTGATGCCGTTCGCGTGGTTGTACCGGCCCGTCAGGAACGCCGCCCGGCTCGGAGCGCACAGCGACAGGGTGACGAAGGCGTTGCGGAACCGCACGCCGTCGGTCGCCAGCCGGTCCAGGTTGGGGGACTTGAACCACGGGAACCGGGCCGCCTTGCCCTGCTCCTTCTGCACCGCGCCCATCGCGTCCCAGCGGTGATCGTCGGAGTAGACGAACACGAAATTGGGCTTGCGGTCGGCCGCAAGCCCGCCGGTGGCAGCCGAGACCAGTACGACGAGGGCCGCGACCGCGGGTAAGGCGAGTCGAGTCTGGGCGGACATGGTCGGTCCCTTTGACCTGGGAAAAGTCGCGGCGCCGCGCTCGGGGCGCCCGGCATTTATTTGGGCGCGAGCGCGGCCTCGAAC
>JBJSXS010000019.1:0-2204 GCA_046086545.1 Gemmata sp. | reverse complement strand
CGCCTCTGCGGTTCTGTTCGGCGGAGCCGGCGCGAGGTCGCCGCAGCCCGCGTACCTCTTCTACATCGGGGACGAACTGCACGCGGTTCGCGCCGGGAACTGGAAGTTGCACCTGCCGCACGAATACCTGACGGTGAACGGCCCGCCGGGCACCGACGGCAAGCCCGCGAACTACCTGAAGATGACGCCCGAGGCGATGAACGTCTCCGGGGTGCGCGGGATCGCGAGTCGCCACGGGTACAAGGTCGAGCGGCTTCCGCTCGCGCTCTTCGATCTCCGCGCCGACCCGGGCGAGACGAAGAACCTTGCGGACAAGCGCCCGGACGTGGTTAAGGAGTTGATGCAACACGTCGACGCGGCCCGCGCCGAGTTGGGCGACGCGATCACCGGCGCGAAAGGGAAGGGCGTGCGCCCGTGCGGGGTGAGCGAGTAAGGGCGTTTCTGGCCGCGCCTGGGATCAGTCTCTACGCTCCCACGGCTTGCGGCGGTCGCCGCTGTCGTCCTCTTCGCCGCCCCGGGCGCTACGGCGGCGGGGGCGGCGGTCCTCGTCGTCTTCGTCGCCCGCGTCCCAGTCGTCATATCGGGCGGATCCGTCCCCCTCGAGTTGTCCGCTGAGGTTGGCGATCTTGATCCAGTAAATGATCCAGCAGACGAACGCGGCGATGCCGAGCAGTACCCCGATGTACGGGATGATGCCGCCGACGGCCAGACAGCAGTAGGCGATCCCGATGCCGTGGCCGTAGTCCTCGCCGCGCGCGTGCAGCCCGCGGTCGCGGTACTCGTATCGCAAGGACTCTGCGATCCGGATCACGTTGATGAAGATCCACACGAACCCGACGAACGGGATGATGGCCAGCCACACCATCCCGGGCTCCTGGGTGCGGTTTCGCGCGCTGCACCGCGCGAGCGCGCGCTGCTGGGTGAGCAGGAAGAAGATCTGCGGGATGAGCGCGACGACCATGACGCCGAGGGCGAACATCATGCAGACGCCGCACGTGAACAAACCGGCGGCCTCGTCGCCGCCGTTCGCCTGAGCGAGAATCGCGAGCATCGGTGAACCCCTTGGGAGCGCTGCGCGGCGCACCACCGGCCTGTCCGCGGGGCCGGTTGCGGCCCCGAGGTCACTTCGCGGTGATGAGCTGGCGAAGCACGTAGTGCAGGATGCCGCCGTTCTTGTAGTACTGCACCTCCTGCGGGGTGTCGATGCGGCACACCGCCTTGAACGCGACCGTGGTGCCGTCGGGCCGCGTCGCGGTCACCATCAACTCGCGGCTGTCGCCGCCGAAGTTCTTGTCCAGCCCGGCGACCAGCCCGTCGATGTTGAACGTCTCCTCGCCGGTCAGGCCCAGGCTCGTGGCGCTCTCGCCCGCCTTGAACTGGAGCGGCACCACGCCCATGCCCACCAGGTTGCTGCGGTGGATGCGCTCGTAGCTCTCGGCGATGACCGCCTTCACGCCGAGCAGGTTGGTGCCCTTTGCGGCCCAGTCGCGGCTGGAGCCGGAGCCGTACTCCTTGCCCGCCAGGATGATGAGCGGGACGCCGGTCTTTTGGTACGCCATCGCCGCGTCGTAGATGCTCACCACCTCGGCGCCGGGCAAGTGCCGCGTCAGCCCGCCCTCCACGACCGAGCCGTCCTCGCGCGGCGGCACCAGCCGGTTCCGCAAGCGGACGTTGGCGAACGTGCCGCGCATCATCACCTCGTGGTGCCCGCGGCGCGCCCCGTACTGGTTGAAGTCCTTTTGTGCGACGCCGTGGTCCAGGAGGTACTTCCCGCCGGGGGAGTCCTTCTTGATGTTCCCGGCGGGCGAGATGTGGTCGGTGGTGATGCTGTCGCCCAGCACGGCCAGCACCCGCGCGCCGTGGATCTCGGCAATGGCCGGCGGCATGACGCCCATCCCGCGGAAGTACGGCGGGTTGGCGATGTAGGTGGAGCTCGCGTCCCACTCGTACAGGTCGCCCCTCGGCACCCGCAGCGCCTTCCACTGCGAATCGCCCTCGTACACCGCCCCGTAGATGCGCTCGAACGACTCCTTCTTGATGGACGAGCCGACGGCCGCCGACACCTCCTCGTGGGTCGGCCAGATGTCCCGCAGGAACACCGGCTTGCCGTCGGACCCGGTGCCAATCGGTTCGTTGTCCCAGTCGATGTCTACGCGGCCCGCCAGCGCGTACGCTACGACGAGGGGCGGCGAGGCGAGGTAGTT
>JBJSXS010000018.1:0-3623 GCA_046086545.1 Gemmata sp. | reverse complement strand
GACCGCCGCCGTGCCGTACAGCGGTGCGGGGCCGGTGAGCGCGTAGGTGAGGGCGTCGCCGTCGGGGTCCGAGCCGTTGACGTTGCCGGTGAGGGTCTCGCGCGGGTCGATGCAGTCGAACGCCTTCCCCTCGCCGCGCGGCGGACGGTTGGACCAGTTCCCGAAGCCCGGCAGGGTATAGGTCACCCCGGCCGTCTGGAGGTTCACAGTGACCGCGAAACTGGCGACCGCGGAGTTCTCGCCTGTTACCCCGGTCGGGTAGGTGCCGTTCAGCGGGGCAGACTGGGTCCAACCGGTCTGGTTATTCAGCTCGCGGACGTGATATGTTGAGGCGGTGCCGAGGCCTGCGGCGAGGTTGTTGAACGCGTAGCTCCCCGTTGCGTCGGTGGTCGTCCACCTCTCGCCCTCTCCCACGTCCCAGACGCCGTTGAGGATGCCGCCGCCGCTCCCGTCGACCCAGTCCAGTTGTGCATTCTGGTTCTGGTCGAGGTAGATCGTCCACCCCGGCAGCCCCTCTTCGCCACTGTCCCGGGTGCCGTTCTGATTCCGGTCGTTGAACTTGGTGCCGGTCATGTTGCTCGCCGCGACCGGCCGCCCGATTCCGACCGACCACTCCTCGAATCCGTCGCTGGACTCCCACAGCCGACCCGTCTCGTTCGTCTTGAAGCCGAACGCGGAGTAGACGTAGACGTAGGGGAGCGTGTTGAAGGCGCTGACCGGGACGAAGACGGACATGTCCCCGACGCCGCTGCCGGGCTGGAGGTCGTAGTTCATCAGAACCACGTTGTCGCCGCCGGCGTCCAGGTTGTAGCGGAGCGAGCCCGTTCCGCCCGAAGAGAACGTGCCGACGCTGGTCGGCGTGCCGGTGAACCCGGTCAGGCCGCCGCTGCTCGACTGGTAGATCTGGAACGCGTCCAGAGACAGGTACTGTTGGCCGTTGGAGTTGCTGTTCTCGTTGATGTCCAGCCGGAACTCGTAGTACGCGTCGAACGACTGGGTTTGGGCGTTGTAAATGTAAGCGATCGGGATCGAGGCGAGCGACAAGGCCTTGTTGTACTGAGAGCCGTACTTCCCGGTCTCATTGAACTGCTGGCTCTGGCTCGCGCCAGAGTTGTACCCTTGCTCGTTGCCGTTGTGCTGGATGCGGACGAACGGGTCGATGACCCCGGTGCCGGCCCCGTACGCGGCGTTGGAGAAAAAGGCGCCATTGACCGGCGGGTTCACCGCGCCGAGCGATGTCAGGTCGACGCCCGTCGGGGTCGTGCGGTCCTCCAGCAGTTCCATCCGCAGCCCGGGCGAGTGCCGCAGGGTCGTGACCTTCTTCGCCGACCGGGGCTGGGTCTGGGTTTGTGGGGTGAGCCAGCTTTGCAGAGTATTGAGCAACATGGGATATCTCTCCTCAACACTGTGGCCTGGGGACGGCAGGTGCGTAGAAGCACCTCCAATCCAGGCCCAAACAGAGAACCGCCGGTGCGGCACCATGCCGCGACCGGCACCCTTCAGGCGGGAAGCCCGCGTAGGGTCCGTGCGAGCGCGGCGACGGGGCCGCAAAGCGGGGCCGGCAAGGGCCTGGGGGCGGAGAGTGCGGCTGACGTTGCCGCGAGGAAGTGGTCAATCGTGGGCCACGCAACAGTAGAGCGTCTTGCTTTCGGCAGCCTGCGAACGTGATTCGCCGCAGCCCGCGACAGCCGGTCAGTGGCCGTCGGTCTGGAGCATCGAGTCAGTGTCCAGTTGGGTGACACGCTTCTTCGGCCGTCAGGATCGACATGGCGATCTCGACGAGTTTCCGGCTGGAGGCCCGGGCCATCGCCTGCAACCGGCGGAAGGCTTCGTCTTCACATAGGTTGGCCTCCCGCATGATGATTCCTTTCGCCCGCTCGATGAGCTTGCGGTCGTGTAGGGCCGTACGCAGCAGTTCCGACTCCAGGTGCAGCGCCTCGAGTTCCGCGAAGCGAATCACCGCCAAGCGGGCCGCCGGGTACAGGTCTTTGGGGCCGACGGGCTCAACGAGGTAGCAGAAAACCGGGTGACCGGCCCAGTCGGTCGGTTCAGCGTCTCGCCCCTGACCGATCAGGATCACCGGGGCGGGGTGGGCCCCATTCTGGCAGCCAACTGGAACGCCCTCGTCGGACCCTGGTAAGCGGTCATCACTCACGATTACGTCCGGAGTCAAGTCGCGGGATAACGTGTTCATGGTCCGGGCGTCTGCCGCGACCCCCATCACTTGGTGGCCGCCTGCAAAACACGTGCAGATGTGTTCGGCGAACAGGGGGTCGGCGCTCGCGATCAGAAGTCGAAGGGGTGAAGTCATGCGTTCCTCCTCTACTCAAGCACCCAAAACCCGATTCAAAATCCTCGTCGTCGTGTCGCAGGTCTGATCCGACAGTTCGACTCGTTTTTGAAACACTGGGTCCGAACTCGCTGCGCTGGCTAATCTCGGCCCGGCGTCCGTTCCCATGCGGGTAAAACCGTACGGTGCAAGGTGAGCCGGTCTTATCGTCTCAAGGTGTTTCAGCTGCCGCCGGTACCGTCGTGCGAGGCGGCCGCCAGAGGTAGCCGTACAGGTGGCCGACCAACCCGAGAGCCGCGCCGCCGACAATCCACGGCCACTCGTGCGTCCAGAGCCCGTACCCGAACGCGCCAGCGGCGAGTACCCCCAACACGAGGTGGGCGGGCTGCGCGTGTTCCAGCATGCGCCGCTCGACCCAGGTGCCCCGGCGGCCGCGGCGGTACTCCTCGATCCGGTGTTCGGCCCATCCCATGTGCGTCCCCCCCGATGCCCGGGGTTCGTCGGCCCCAAGCGGTGTAGCGGTCAGAACCTGTGATGGCGTTTCTCCTCGGCCGGCCGGGCCTTCAGTAGCGGCCAGCACCTCGGACTTGCCCGGCGCCCGATCGTTATCGTGCCCGGCGCACACGGCTGCCCCCGTGGGTCCGAGTCGCTCCTCAGCAGCCGATCGGCTAGTCCCTTGCCGCAGAGCCTCGCACGCGAGCGTGTCCATTCTTCAGTCCTCGTTCGGAACAGTCCCGGGTCGTGGCACCGGGGCCGGCGCTCGCGGCACGCTGATGACAAACGCGGCCCCGGGCCCGTCCCGGTCGGCGACCGATAACTCCCCGCCGTGGGCCCGGACGGTCCGGCGGGCGATCCCGAGCCCCAGCCCGGTCCCGCCCGGGCGGGTGGTGTAGAAAGGTTTGAAAACGCGAGCCCGCTTCTCGGCCGTCAGTCCGGGGCCGTTGTCCCGGACGACGACGCGGAGGCCCGGGCGGCCGCCGACCGGCGCGTCCCGGCACGACAGCCGGACGCTCACCTCGCCGGGGCAAACGGCCACGGCGTTCTCGAACAGGTTCCGGAACACCCCCTCCATCAGCTCGGCGTCGACCTCGCACGCGGTGTCGGTGGACACCCGCTCGTGTAGGCGCAACCGGCCGCCGGCTCGCGCCTCGGTGGTCGATCGGTAGGCCGCGTGCCACACCGCCCGCAGGTCGGTCTGTTTCGCGACGGGGCGGACCCCCACAACCACACCCCGAACGGACTCGAACTGCCGCCGGAGCCGCTCCGCGCTGGCCTCCAGCGCATCGACCAGAGTCTCGAGGCGCGGGTTCCCGGCGGCCGCCTTGCGAAGCGC
>JBJSXS010000017.1:0-9435 GCA_046086545.1 Gemmata sp. | reverse complement strand
CGTGCCCGGTCGATGCGATCGAATTGACCACTCTTTACGACCTCACGGGCTTGAGCCGGGAGCAGATGGTGTTCGACAAGGAGAAGTTGCTCAGCGTGTTCGACAGCACCACGAAAGCTGGCACCGACCCCGTGCGCACGCAGGCCGGTAAACTCGGCCCCGCCAGCGAGGCTCCCCCGCAATAAGGCGCTGCCGGCCCTTCGACTGCCCATATACAAGAGTGGGCAGTCTTGCTTGTGACAACCTTCACGAAGTCCGCATGTACCTGTTCGCGCTCAGTCCGACGCAGCAAGCCGGGGGGCAAATCGCCCTTGCCGCGTTGCTCGGCGTTGCCGGCTTCTTCCTGCTCCTGCCGCGCCCCAAAGGGCGTTTCGTCGCGGGGGGCATCGCCGCCCTGCTCGTTGCCGCCGCGGTGCTGGGAACGTGGATTGTCACCACGTTCGGCAAGCCGATGCCGGACGTGATCGGCACCGCGCTGTTCGCGCTTTTTTCCGCCGGCGCGCTCGGGTTCGGCACGGTCCTCGTCGTGCAAAAAAACCCGGCACGCGGGGCCATCGCGTTCGCGTTCGTCATCCTCAGCACCTGCGGGCTGTTCCTGTTGCTCGCCGCGCCGTTCCTGATGGCCGCAACCATCATCATCTACGCCGGCGCGATCATCGTTACGTTCATGTTCGTACTGATGCTTTCAAACGCCGACGGCCCGTCCGACGAGAACGACCGCTCGCGCGAACCGCTGGCCGGGGCGTTCGCCGGGTTCGCGTTCGTCGGCTTGGTACTTTTCACGCTCTACCAGACGAGTCAAACGGGAGCGAAACCCAACGGCGACAGCACTCCTCTGGCGGACTCGCACCTGCTCGCCCCGGTTGTCACCGCCGATGAGCGGAAGGCGCTCGGGGACATCGCGACCCGACTCGAAACTGCAGAAAAGCTCCTCGACGGAGACATCAGCACGAACCAGGCCCGCGACGCTCGAGTGGAACAGTTCGAGAGGGCGTTTCTGCCGATAAAGAATGACCTGTCTCTGATCGTCGGCGGCGCCTACGTCGCGGACGGCGTGCCGGTGCGGAACGCTTCGCAACTCGAAGAAACGGGCGCCATCCGCGACGGCTCGATTCGGCACCGGCTCGAAAAGGCGCCCGGCCGGCCCACGGGCCAGGGCGCGGTGCTTTTCCGCGAAGATCAACAGGCCCGAGAGGCGCTGAGGCAGGCCGCGGCCCTCCGCAAGACGAGCGGCACCACGCTCGGCGAGATCGAGCGCGCGATGGGCGACAAGGTGGACCACGACGCGGCGCACGCGGCCGTGCGGAAGCTCCGGAGCGAGGTGCTGCTGCTTCGCGGGGCCAGCGACCTGCCGGCCGGCAACGTGCGCGGGCTGGGTTTCGTGCTGTACTCGGACCACCTTCTTGCTATCGAACTCGCTGGCACTCTCCTGCTCGTCACCGTCATCGGGGCCATCGCGGTCGCGCACCGGAAGGGGGTCGCCAAGTGATCACGCTCTGGCACTACCTTGCGGTCGCGGCCGCGCTGTTCGGCATCGGGCTGGTTGGGTTCCTCACGCGCCGGAACCTCATCACGATGTTCCTGTGCGCCGAAATGATGCTGCAAGGCGTGGCGATCAACTTTCTCGCGTTCGCCCGGTTCCACGGGAACTTGCAGGGACAAGTGTTCGTGCTGTTCATCCTCGCTGTCGCCGCGTGCGAAGCGGGCATCGGCCTCGCCCTGTTCCTGAACCTGTACCGAAAGCGGCGGTCGCTTGACGTGTCCCACTGGCAGGAGCTGCGCGAGCTCGGCGTGCCGGCCACGGTAGATGAAGAACCGCTTGAGGCGCCGGTGGCCGAACCCGAGCCGACGCTGACGCCCGCGGGCGTGCGGCCCCTCCAACACTCGACCGCGGAGGGCGCGGCCCGTGTCTGAAACGATCACCCTCGCGCTAGTCGTCCTGGCGCTGCCGCTGACCGCGAGCCTGCTGGCAGCACTGATGGGCGTGACGCCGCTGGCGAAGCGGGCGCACTGGCCGCTCGCACTCGCGTGCGGCAGCGCGGCTGTCGTCGCGATCCAGTTGCTGCTCAAGGTACTCGACACCGGCATAGGGCGCGACATCTCGGCCCCTCTCACCTGGTTCGCCGCCGGGCACTTGAAGGCCAACTTCACGATCACCGTGGACCCGCTGTCCTCGGTGATGCTGGCGATGATCACGTTCATCGCGACGTGGATCGCTGTGTTCGCCGGCGGCTACATGCACGGCGACAAGGGCTTCGCCCGGTTCTTCGCGGTGATGGCGCTGTTCGTGTTCAGCATGTGCGGCCTTGTACTGGCGAACAACTTCTTCGTACTCGTCGGGTTCTGGGAAGGCGTTGGCCTCTGCTCGTACCTGCTCGTCGGCTACTACTTCGAGAAGCCCAGCGCTGCCGCCGCAGCGCGGAAAGCGTTCCTCTACACGCGACTCGGCGACACCGGGTTTCTGCTCGGCATCTTCCTGCTGTGGAAAATGGGTGGTTGGAACACCGACCTGAACTTGCTGTTCGAGCAGATCCAAAAGCTCGTCCAACGCGACCCGAACGCGACGGCGGAACTCACGGTCGCGTGCCTGCTGCTGTTCTGCGGGGCGATTGGCAAGAGCGCTCAGTTCCCGCTGTACGTCTGGTTGCCGGACGCAATGGAAGGCCCGACGCCGGTGAGCGCCCTCATCCACGCGGCGACGATGGTGACCGCGGGGGTGTACCTGCTCGCCCGCTGTGCCCCACTGTTCGCGCTGGTGCCGGACGCGCAAATCGCGGTCGCCTGGGTGGGCGGAATCACGGCTCTGCTCGCGGCGTTCATCGCGCTGGCGCAAACGGACCTCAAGCGAATCCTCGCGTACTCGACCGTCAGCCAACTCGGGTTCATGTTCCTCGCGCTCGGCACGAGCGGCACCATCAGCCCAGCGTTCGCGGTGACGGCAGCGATGTTCCACCTGTTCACGCACGCGTTCTTCAAGGCGCTGCTGTTCCTCTCGGCCGGTAGCGTGATGCACGGCATGGGGGGCGTTATCGACGTGCGGCAGTTCGGCGGGTTGCGGAAGGTGATGCCGACCACGCACATCACCTTCCTGTGCGGCGCGCTCGCGCTGGCCGGCTTCCCGCTGCTTTCGGGGTTCTGGTCGAAAGACCTCATCCTCGAATCGCTGCACGCGGCGGTCGACACCCAGAGCCCGTACTCTGCGGGGTACTTCGCGCTGTTCCTGATCGCGTGCGTGACGGCGTTCCTGACTGCGTTCTACACGTTCCGCGCGTACTTCCTGACGTTCTGGGGGGCGGAGAAGATCCCCCACGAGGCCGGGCACCACG
The DNA here is from genome assembly GCA_046086545.1 of Gemmata sp. Classification (GTDB taxonomy): domain Bacteria; phylum Planctomycetota; class Planctomycetia; order Gemmatales; family Gemmataceae; genus Gemmata. The sequence goes on along the minus strand of JBJSXS010000017.1, from coordinate 6,109 downwards.
CGCACGAATCGCCGCGGTCGATGACGATCCCGCTGATGATCTTGGCAGTTGGCGCGCTGTTCGTCGGCGGTGTCGTGGAACCGTTCACACACTGGTTCAGCGACTTCCTCGGCGGTTCGTACTCGCTGGCGGGCGCTCGTGGGTTCCCGAACCCGGCGAAGGAAGTTCCGCACCACTTCAACTGGACGATGGCGGGCATCAGTACGGCCCTCGCGCTTTGTGGTATCGGGTTGGCGTTCGCTCTGTACCGGAACGGCGGCGCGGAGAAGGTGCCACCGGGTATGGGCAAGGTGTTCGAGCTGTCGACCGCCAAACTGTACGTCGATGAAGCGTACGGGTCGCTCGTGGTGAAGCCGGCGGAGGTGCTCGCGTTCCTGGCCCGCGTGTTCGACGGGTTCCTCGACGCGCTTTCGCGCCTGATAGCCTCGATCCCCCGCGCGCTCGGGCACTGGGTGCGCCCCATCCAGAACGGCCTCGTCCAGTTCTACGCGCTGTCGATGGCCCTCGGCGTGGGCGTGTTCCTGACGTTCGTCGTGTACCGAATCACCAGATAGGAGTGTTCAGCGTTCAGTCCTCCGCACTCGGTCGAAGACATCTCTTCGCTGACCTCTGACGACTGATCACTGGACACTGACCACTGATGTCCACATACGCCACCATCCGCGTTCTGGTTCTGCTGCTGGTGCTGCTGCCGCTGGCGGCGGCGGTGGTCGTGCCGTTTTTCGGCCGCGCCGCTCGCCGCGTGGCGCTACTGCTGGCTCTGGCGCACCTAGGGCTGACTGCGGCGGTGGTGGTGCTGGGCGGCGTGTGGCTCAACGGGCGGGTCACGCCGGACGCGCCGCGCGGCGTCGTGGCACTTAAGCCGGAGTTCGTTCCCGGCGACCCGGACGCGCGAGCCGGGTCGGAAGCAACGAGCGGGCGCACCGACTGGACCCTGTTCAGCCTAGGGAACCAGCCGCGCGACCCGCGCCAGCCGGGGCCGAACGTGCAGGTCTACCTCGGCATCGACGGGTTCAACCTGTGGCTCGTCGCGCTCGCGAGCGGGTTGATGGTGCCGGTGATTTTGGTGTCGTGGGACGCGGGCAAGGAGCGCCCCGGTGTGTTCTTCGGCCTTCTATTTCTGCTACAGGGCGGCATCATCGGCGCGTTCATGTCGTTCGACGTGATCCTCTTCTACATCTTCTTCGAGTTGACGCTGGTCCCGGCGTTCTTCCTTATCGGGAAGTGGGGCACCGGGTCCGGGCGGCGCGACGCGGCCCGCAAGTTCTTCCTGTACACGCTCGCCGGCAGCCTGTTGACGCTGGTCGGGGTCGTCGGCGTGGTGCTTACGAACCCTAATCTGGACGGCTCGATCACGTTCTCGATCCCGCAGTTGTCGCTCAACGTGCAAGACGGGCTGAACAAGGCTCACGACAAGGCTCTGACCGGCGACCGCGCGGACCTGGATGCCAGATACGCGACGCAGTTCTGGCTGTTCCTCGCTCTGATGGCCGGGTTCATGGTCAAGGTGCCAGTGTTCCCGTTCCACACCTGGCTGCCTGGGGCCTACGGCGAGGCGCCAGCCGGCGTGACCGTGATGCTCTCGGGGCTGATGGCGAAGCTCGGGGCGTTCGGCATCATGCGGTTCGTGCTGCCGCTCGTGCCCGACGCGGCCCTCATGTACGGCCTGCCGGCGGTCGGCGTGCTGGCCGCAACGGGGATCGTGTACGCCGCGTTCTGCGCGTACGCATCCAAAGACATCAAGATGGTGATCGCGTACAGCTCCGTTTCTCACCTCGGGTTTCTGGTGCTGGCCCTCTTCGCGTTCAACAAAGAAGGCCTGTCCGGGGCGGTGCTGCACATGGTGAACCACGGCGTCAGCACGGGCGCCCTGTTCGCGGCGCTCGCGTTCCTCGTGGACCGCTACAGCACGACGGAGATGTCGAAGTTCGGCGGACTGATGGGCCGGTTCCCCGGCTACTCACTGCTGTTCATGATCCTGTGCCTGGCGAGCGTGGGCCTGCCGGGGCTGAACAACTTCGTCAGCGAGATGCTGATGATGGGCGGGCTGTACGACGCCCGCAACGCGGGCGTCAACCTGTGGCCGGCGGTGGTCGCTGCGCTGGGCGTCTTCCTGAGCGCGTGGTACACGTTCACGCTGCTGCAGAAGGTGTTCTTCAACCCGCTGAAGGAGCCGGAACCGGTCGTGCCCGGCACGCCGGCACCGGGTGTGAACCGCCGCGAGTTCGTCGCGCTGGGTGGCTTGGTGGTCGCGTGCTTGGTTCTGGGTCTGCTCCCGCAAAAGATTCTCGAAACAATGGAACCGGAGGCCAAGGCGCTGTCCGTAGTGGGCGACGCGGCCCGCGCCCGCGTCGCGAACGTGCCCTACGTGCCTGCGGGCGACGAGCCGAAGCCGGTCCCCCCTCCCCCAACCGTGGTCAACATGGGCGCGGACGTGAAGGGTGGCAAGGAAAACAAGGGCCCGGGGCCGAAGAAGGGCGGAGGCGGCAACAAGAAGGGCGCCGCGAAAGCTGGCGGAGAGTGACCCCCGCCGCTCCCGTCCGGTCGCGACTCGTTCCGAACGATGACCCAACAGTGACGCACATGACCGACCCGCTTCTGCAACAGACGCTCACGGGCGTGTTCCGGCTCGCCGTGCCGGAGATCGTGCTCATCGGCACCGCGTGCGTCGTGTTCCTGTTCGGCTGCGTGTTGAACAAGCGATGGCTGTGGTTCACCGTCTCACTGCTCGGCGTGGTCCTGGCTGCGGTACTCGCCGGGGTGGTGCAAACGCAGGCGCCGGCGCTCATCACCGCCGCGCCGCTGGTGAACGACGCCGCGGCCGGTTTCATCCGGTGGGTGGCGCTGGTGACACTGTTCGTGCTGCTGTTCGTAGCGTGGGGGGAGGTGGACGGAACGAACGCGGCCGAGTACTACGGGTGCCTGCTCGTCGCGGGCGCGGGCGCGTCGCTAGTGGGCCGCGCGAACGACCTCGTCACGCTGTTCCTCGCGCTCGAGTTCCTCTCGATCCCCACATACATCCTGCTGTACCTCCCGGCCCGCAACCGCACCAATCAGGAAGCGGCGGCGAAGTACTTCCTGCTCAGCGTGATGTCGTCGGGGCTGTTGCTGTTCGGGTTCAGCTACCTGTACGGGCTGACCGGCAGCACAAACCTGACCGTCATCACCGACGCGCTCGTGAAGGCGCACGCCGACTCGCTCAACCCGATGGCCTTGGTGGGCATGGTGCTGGTGGTCGCCGCCCTGGGGTTCCGCATCACAGCGGTGCCGTTCCACTTTTACGCGCCGGACGTGTACGAGGGCGCGCCTGCTGGCGTCGTGGCACAACTGGCGTACCTCCCGAAGGTCGCCGGGTTCGTCGCGCTCGCGCGCCTGCTGGGGTTGCTCGGCGGCGACGTGAAGCACATCCCGTTCGACGCTAACACCCAACTGCCTCTACTGTTGTGGATTCTCGCCGCCCTGACAATGTGCGTTGGCAACGTGCTGGCCCTGCTGCAAGACAACGTGCGCCGAATGCTGGCGTACTCCGGTGTCGCGCACGGGGGCTACATGCTGATGGGCGTGGTGATCGCGAGTTCTCTCCCCGACGCGACCGCCACGCCCGGCATCGGCGGAATGGACGCGCTGCTCGTGTACCTCGTCGCCTACGGCATGATGTCCGTTGGCGCGTTCGCGGTGATCCTGTTCCTCAGCACCCCCGAGCGACCCATCGACTCGATTGACGACCTCGCGGGCACCGGCCAGTCGAACCCGGTGTCCGCAATCGCGATGACGATTTTCCTGTTCAGCCTCATCGGACTGCCGCTCACCGCCGGGTTCGCGGGCAAGTTGCTCCTGTTCGTGGGGGCGTTCAGCGCGCCGACCGGCACGCCCGCCATGCGGAACCTGTATCAGGTGATGGCGGTACTCGCCGCGATCAACTCTGCGGTAGGCGCGTACTACTACCTGCGTGTGGTTGGCGTGATGTACTTCCGCTCGCCGCTCCGCCCGGCAACGCATTCGCGTGCGATCCCGACCTTCTTGGCCGCGGTCGCGCTCGCCGGGGGCACCCTGTTCTTCGGAATCTATCCCGAACCCATCGTGAAAGCCGCGCGGAAGGCAGCGCCGGTCCCACCCGCCCCGCAGAAATCTGTTGCTGAAGCCAAATAATCAGAGCGCGACCGAGAGGCAGCCCACAGCAAGACGCCCCCGGGTCGCGGCTCTGACTCGTTTACCTCGGCTCTGAAGGGTTGCTCAGTCGCCGAGGTGTCCGAGCAGAGTTACTTTTTCACTTCTTCAACCTTGACCACGCTCACCTGCACGAACTGACCGTTGAACGGCTTGGGCGCGGGGGCCACGTCGGGCACCACGAGCTTGTCGTAGTTGGAGATCATGAGCCCGTTCTGGCCGTCGCCGTGGAACGTTAGTTTCGCGCCCGCGTCGATCTCGATGGTCTTGGTGTAGTCGATCTTGAACGTCACGTGGCCGACCTTGTCCTGCCGGTTCAGGTAGTAGTGCGACGCGGGCGAGGACACCGTGAGCTTGTAGATGTTGTAGGTGCCGTTGTTCGGCTCGCCGCCGATGTAGAAGTAGTCGCCGTCCTGCTTGCCGTTCTTGTACATCATCGGCTCCACCACGCCCCGAAACCGGAGCGTCACCGCGTACCGCTTGCCCTTGTCGCCCTCGAACTCACGCTCGGCGGTGAAGTTGTCGGTCTTCTTGGGGTCGCCCTTCACCAGCGCCGAAGAACAGTTCTCGCCCTTTTTGGGGTTCTCCGGCAGCGCCTCCTTGCACGGGAACTCCCAGCGGTAGCCGTCGATAGAGGCGCCGAGTTTCTTGGGCTGGTCCGCCGCCGGCTTCTTCTCCGGTTCGGCCCCGGAACCGGGTGCCGCGGCCAGCGCCGTCAGCAGGAGGAAACCAGCGAGCAACAGGGGATGGCCGTACCGAGTCATCGGGCACCGTGGGAAAGGGAAATTGGGGACGGTCGTGGAGGGTCAGACGCAGGCATCTTACGACACTGCCGCGCGTCATCCCCGGTCATTCCGAGTATCCAGGCGTGAGAGTCCACGGTGCGGGGCACCCCTGCACTCACGCGGCCTCGCTCACGCCCCTGTCGCGTCTGCTCGCCCGGTCACTCTTTTTTCTTCTTGGGGGGAACGAGCAGGTTACCGAACGCCTCCTTTGGCATCTCCGCAGGCACCTTAAGGTCTTTCCGGAGTTTGTCGAGTTCCGCGCGCAGTTCTTTGACGGTTTCCGCATAGGCCGGGTCGGCGTAGAAGCTCTTGGTTTCCTTTGGGTCTTTCTGGCGGTCGTAGAGCTCCCAGTAGTCCGGATCGGGCTTGCCCTCCGGTTTCGGAACGTAGAAGCGGGCCAGCTTGTACCGCTCGGTGACGACGCCGTAGTGCGGAAGGACGTGGTGCGGCTGCGGGTACTCGAAATACTCGTAGTAGAAGCTCTTGCGCCAATCCTTCGGAGTTTCGCCCTTAAGAAGCGGAACGAGGCTCGCCCCCTGCATGTCCTTCTCTGCCGGCACCCCGGCCGCGTCGAGGAAGGTTTGCGCCAGATCGACAGTGCTCGTGAGGTTCGTGTTCACAAGGCCCGGTTTGCCCACCGCAGGCCAGCGGGCGAGCATCGGCGTGCGCAGCGACTCCTCGAAGATCCACCGCTTGTCGAACCAGCCGTGCTCGCCCAGATAGAAGCCCTGGTCGGAGCAGTAAACCACGAGCGTGTTATTCGCGATGCCCTCGTCCTACAGGGTTTTCAGCAACTTGCCGACGGCGTCATCGACCGCCTTCACGCACCCGAGGTAGTCGTGCATGTAACGGTTGTACCGCCACCGCACCAACTCCTTTCCTTCGAGCTTCGCCTCTCGGAACGATTTGTTGCGCGGCTCATAGTACGCGTTCCACTGCTTCAGTTGCTCATCGTTGATGCCGGGCGGGCTGACGAGCTTCGCATCGAGCTGCGTGAACGTCTTCGCGATAGTCATGTCCTGATCGCGGACCCCCGCCCCGCGGTTGGCGTAATCGTCGAACAGCGTTTCCGGCTCCGGGTACTTGCGGTCCTTGTCGTGCCCCAGGTAGCGCAGCGGCGGGGACCACTCGCGGTGCGGCGCCTTGTGCTGCGCCAT
>JBJSXS010000016.1:0-3286 GCA_046086545.1 Gemmata sp. | reverse complement strand
CGAACACCTTCTCCGAGTACCGCTCGGCGCTCGCGCCCAGCGCGCCCCGCACGGCGGCCTTCATCTCCGGGTACCCGCGCTCGGTTCCGTCGGCCAGCGGGCGCAGTTTGTCCACCTCGGCGGCCGGCACCTTGTCCTTCTCTTCGAGCTTGGTGAGGACCACCGGGGTCACCTCGAACTTCGCCTCACGCTGGAAGAAGTACGCCGGCACCCAAGCGGCCACCCCGCCGGTGACGAACGTGATCGCGGTCATCCCGGCGCAACACAGCGCGAACGACCGGTTCCGGGCCAGCAGCTTGAGCACCGCCCAGTACGACGGGCGATCGGCCCCGGTGGTGCGGGCCGGGCGCGGCAGTTCCTTCTTGGCGAAGCACAGCGCGCCGAGAATCAGCCCGGAGAAGGTGAACCAGAACGCGGGGCGCCAGTCGCCGGTCAGGTCGGCCACCACACCGCCGATCCCGAACCCCATCGCGCTGCCGACCGGCACCGCGATGTTGAACCCGGCCAGCACCGCGCCGCGCTGCCGGGCCGGGTACGCGTCCGACAACATGGCCGACGCAACCGGCGCGTAGGCCGCCTCGCCGATGCCGACCAGGCACCGGGTGGCGAACAGCACCCAGTACCCGGTGGCGAACCCGGACGCGCCGCTCGCCAGGCTCCACACCGTCACCCCGACGCCGAGGATCGCCCACCGCCGCGCGCCGCGCCCGTCGAGCCACCCGAACACCGGCGACACCAGCATATACGTGACCAGGAACGCGCTGGTCAGCAGCCCCAGCTTGAACTTCCCGTCCGCGTCATCGAGCCGGATGATATTGTTGTCGAGTTCGAGGCGCGGGAGGACGGCCGACAGCACCTGCCGGTCGATGTAGTTGAACAGGTTGATCGTGAGCAGCAGGTAGAGCGCGGCCCGTGCCCCCGGCACCGGCTGCTCGGGGCCGTTCGAACCGGTCGTGCTTCCGCTGTGCATCGGCGCTCCCAAAGGCGAACCCCGCGCCGGGCGCGGCGTGGGGAGGTCAGGATACGGCCTCAGGAAGATAAGGGGAGCAAGGGTGTAGAGGGAGAAGGGGTGACGCAGACAGCGCCGAGGCGCCCGCCTTGATCACCCCGTAGACCCGCTCAACTTTGTCCACTTTCACCTTTGGGCCGGGCGCTGGAAGACGGCGCCGACCACCGGGCCGAAGGCCGGCTTCTGCGCGGCCGCGGGTCTGACCTCGGGCGGCGCGAACCGGTAGCCCTCCGCCGCGGCCGGGAGTGCGCGGGCCTGCGCCGGTTGCGATGCGGTCCCTTGCGCGCCGCGCGGCGGCATCGGCACCGCGCCGGGCGTCGTGGGAGCGGGCACCGTCGGCTGCTGCGGCGCCACGAAAGGCGGCTGCGCGGCCGGGGCGTACCCGCGCGTGCCGGCGTCGGTGACGCACCCGGTTGCACAGCCCGAACCGGAGGTACAACCGAACGCCCCCTGGAGCGGCGTTGTGTACGGGGCCGGCTGGAACCGCGGCAGTACGGTGCTCGACGGCGTGTAGGACAGCCACGCCTTCAGCTTTGCGAAGTTGATGCCGCCGCGGGCGTGGGTGCCGCACCCGGCCGGCCCGCAGTCGGCGGGTGCCACGGCCGGCCCGCTTGCGGCGCTCAGTGCCGCGTCGCCGGGGCTAACGCCCGCGGGCAGCGGCGGCCGCCCGTACGTGGTCGGGGGCGCAGCATAGACCGCCTCGGCCGTGATCGAGCCCGACGTCACGACCGGGCTGCGTAACGGCGACCAGGTAGGTCGCGCGAACAACCGCGGGGCGCCTGAAGGGCCGCCGCCGGGCGCGACCAGGCTGCCGTTCTTCAGCTCCGGTACCGGGACGACCGGTGCGGTCGGCGCCAGGGCGCCCTCCTGTGCCCAGCAGGGCGCGGCCACGCACAGCCCGGCCGCCGCGAGATAAAAGCGTTTCATACTCCGCCTCCGTGCGGACACGTGAGCCGATACGCGGTCAGTTTCGGCCCCGCGGAGACGGGGGGTACAGGCGGACGGGTCGTGCGGAGCGGAACAGGGAACGCGCCGGCCGCGCAACCGGCGCAGATTACCGGCTGGCCGGCCCTCACTTGGCCGCGTAACCGGTCTTGGGGTCGATCCTCAGGTTCAGTTGGTTGTTCGCGTTCGTGTAGAAGAAAAACCCGAAGATCAGCTCGTGGTGCGTCTCCGGCCCGACCCGGACCGTCGCCTTAGGGTCGGGGGTGAAAGGTGTATTGTCGTACCGTGCGACGCGCTCCAGACGGGTGCCTTTGGGCGGCGTCTTCTTGCCCGGCTCCCACCGGTACCGCACCTGCCACTCGAAGTTGTAGTTAGCGATGATCAGCAGCTCATCGGCCTTACCGTCGGGCAGCTGCGCGCAGCGTCATGTCCTTGCCGCGCAAGTGCATGTGCGAGAGCCGCCCCACACCCACGCTGTCGGTGTCGAGCGTGCCGGCCGCGGTCTCTTTGTGTGCCGGTGCGCTCGAGGGAGGTCTTGCACTTCTGCGGCTTGCCGGTGGTGATGAAGTGCACCTGCAGCGCGAGCATCGACCCCTTCGCGATGTGGAACGCGACCCCGCTGGCGCGGTTCATCGGCTCGCCGCCGGAGACGTACCCGGAGATGAAGTTTTCTTCCTTGAACCCGGCTGTTAGGCTCCCGCAGGCGAAGTTCGCGTGGTGCAGCACCTCCGGGTTGCCGGTGACGACCTGGACCCCGGACACCCACTTGTCCGCCGCGAAGTTGGGCGTCAGGACCGCGTACTTGAACGGGACGTCGCCCGTCTCGGGCAGCTCGAACTCGCTCCACGTGAGGACGAGATCGGGCTTCCCGATGAGCCACCTGTTCTTCGCCTCTTCGGGCGGGGCGGTGGCTTCGGTGAGGTCGCCGGCGAAGGCGTCGGTCCGCGCCCAGTCGGCCACACGGCGCGCTCCCCGTCGATCAACCCGCGGCGGTTCACGAACGGCCACGAAATCGTGCAGCGTGAACCACCGCGGTATCCGCTCATCCCGCGCCACCTCGGCGAGGGCCGCCTGGTTGTGGGTGGTGAGCGTGAACGGCGCGGCGCCCCCGGCCTTGTGGTACTCCCAGCAGTGCCTCTTGCGGATGGTGCGACCAGGTCGGCGTAGTTGACCGCTTCCGCCTGTGCCGGCTTCGGGAACGTGGTGGGGCACCCGTCCACTTCGGCCTGGGGGCGCGACCTTGACGACCCCCGGCGCTCGCGTCGCGCCCAGCGCCTTCGCCACGGACGCGTCGAAGTCTTTCACGAACCGCAACGCGCAGTCCCACTTGAC
>JBJSXS010000015.1:0-2321 GCA_046086545.1 Gemmata sp. | reverse complement strand
CGCGCGCCCGCGGCTTGCGGCTGGCAGGAAACTATGGTTACTTCTTCGCGCCGGTCAGCTCGTCGGCGAGGTCGTTGGCGTCGTACACTTTCCGCAGCGCCTCGACGATGGCGCGGCTGTCCACCGACACCGCCCGCGCGGTCTCCTGGTCGAAGATGAAGTCCAGCACCAGCGACTGGATGTTGCCGTCGAAGATCAGGCCGACCACCTCGGCGTTCTTGTTGACCACCGGCGAGCCGCTGTTGCCGCCGATGATGTCCGCGGTGCAGACGAAGTTGTACGGCGTGGTGAGGTCGAGCTTGCCCTTCTTTTCAACCCACCGCTTCGGCAGCTCGAACGGCCCCTTGTTGTGCTGCTCGGCGGCCCGCTTGTACAGCCCGTCGAAGGTGGTGAACGCGGGCACGTCCCTGCCGTCCTCCTTGTAGCCCTTCACGGTGCCGAACGCGAGCCGCAGGGTGAAGGTCGCGTCCGGGTACACCTTGTCGCCGTCCAGTGCGAACTTGGCCTTCGCGAGCGCCGCGTGCGCCTGCCGCTTGGGCTCGTCGACCTCGTTCTCGAACCGCTTGCGGAGCGCGCGCGAGGGGCCGTCCACCAGCCGCGCGACCTCGATCATCGGGTCGTTGAGCGCCGCGAGGTCGTAGGGCTTGCCGCCCTTCGCGGCCGCTTCGATGTCGGCGAAGATCTTCTCGCGCACCTTCGGGTCGCGGACCTTCGTGCCGCTGATCAGCTCGTAGGCGCGCTCGCGCGGCGACTTGCCGCTGAGCACCTTCTTCACCAGGTCCGAGTCCGGGCCGAGGGTTACAGCGAGGAACTGCAACCCGTCGGCGAGTTTCAGCGTTTCGAGGTCTTCGAAGACCGGCTCGTCGGAGAACAGCCCGAACTTGAGCGACGGGATGCGCGCGTCGGCGAACTCGCGCAGGCGTTCGGCGTTCGGCTTCGCCAGCTCCTCCGACGCGCGGAGCAGGGTGCGGGCGATCCCGAACGACGCCGAGTTGAACCCGCCGGCGTTTTCGAGGGCGGTCATGTCCCTGATGAGCGCGGCCCGCACCTTCTCGGCTTTCGCGACGGTATCGAAGGCGGCCGCCGCGGACCTCAGTTCGGACGTGTCGCCCTTCGCGATGAAGTCCTTGAGGCGCTTCTCCTCGGCCTCCTTGCGGCCCATCAGCTTCGGGTCCATCAGCCCCGCGAGGCCGCCGATGCGCGCCTTGCGGCTGTTCTGGATGCTGAACAGCTCCTCTTCCGCGCGCTGGGCGTTCTGCTCGCTGCGCCCGCTCCACGAGTTGAGGAGCACTTCGAGCCGGTTCAGGCGGTTCAGGAGGTAGGGGTAGCCGGTGTCGCGCAGGTACTTCAGTTCGTCAACGGTGTTCGCGCGGTTGGTGCGCCCGGGGTGCCCGCTCACGAACACCAGTTCGTCTGCCTTGCTGCCCGCGGCGCTCCACTTGAGGTAGTGGTCGCACCTGATCGGCTTGTCGTTCTCGTAGACCCGGAAGAAGCACACGTCGAGGTCGAACCGCGGGTACTCGAAGTTGTCCGGGTCGCCGCCGTAGAACGCGGCCTGCTTTTCGGGCGCGAACACGATGCGGATGTCGGTGTACTTCTTGAACGTGTACAGGTGGTACTGGCCGCCGGCGTACAGCGTCACCACGTCGGCGCGGACGTTCTTGGCCGGGTCCGCGGCGCCCTTCTCCAACTCGGCGATCTTCGCGGTGCGGAGCTTGAACCCCTCGGCCGGCGCGGTGCCGGCGGGGACCGCCTTCTCGACCTCCGCGGTCATGTCCTTGATGCCGATCAGGACGTTCAGCTCCAGCCCCTTGCACTTGATCTCTTCGGCCCTCGTCTTGGCGTGGAACCCGTCGCGGAGGTAGTTCTTCTCGGGGGTGGAGACCTTCTCCAGGTCGCCGGCGCCGACGTGGTGGTTGGTCATCACCAGCCCGTCCGGCGAGACGAAGCTGCCCGAACCGCCGGAGTTGAACCGCACGCTGGACAGGCGCACGTGGTCGAGCCACTCCTGGGTGGGGTCGAAGTTGTACTTCTTGAGCTGCGCGCGGGGCGGGTTGTTGAACAACCACATGCCCTCGTCGGCCTGGATCGTGTCGGGGATCATGAGGAGCCCAGTCAGTGCGGCGGCGAAGGCCGCCGCGGGAATGCGCGAGGTCATCGGGACAGCTCTCCGGTGGACGGCGGGCGCGGGAACGCGGGACGAGGCCGGCGCGGGCGGCGCGAGAGTGAGCCGCCCGCGGCGCATCGTTATAGGCGCCGCTGCGGAAAAGCCCACGGGCCGCCCGGCGGCGCACGCCGCTGGTGTCCGCGGCGCGCGGACC
>JBJSXS010000014.1:0-2298 GCA_046086545.1 Gemmata sp. | reverse complement strand
CAACCGCATTTCCGGGCCGATGCACTTCGCGTGTCACCGGTGGCTAGCGCGCCGGACGGGCTCAACCGCAGCCTCAATTCCCGCTGAGGAATCTGCCCATGAGGTGGCTCCGACGTTCCGCCTTCGTGGCGGCCAGTTTGGGCGCGACCGCCGCGGTCGCCTTTGCTGACCCGGCGAACCTGCTACCGCCGCTCGAACCCCTCCCGCCGACCGGCGGATCGCTCGGGGTGCTGCCGCCGGCCGACCCGGCGCCCGCGGCGCATGCCGGGCCGCAGATCGTGGTGCTGAAGAGCGGGAACCCGCCGCCCGACGTGGCCGTGCCGAAGCCATCGACCCCGCTGGCCCTGGCCGCTCCGCTCCCGGCCTCGCCGGGGCGCGCCTACCCGCTGCCGGCCATCCCGTCTCTGCCGAACGGCGGCGCGCCCGCGGCCCCGCTGGAGGCGGTCCAGCCTCCGCCGAACACACCGGCACCGACGAGTCAGACCGCGCCGCTGTTCACGTCCCCCTTCCTGTCGCCGGCCGTGCCCGCACCCGTGGTCAAGGTGCCGCCCGCGGCCCCGGCACCCGTGGCGAAGGTGCCCGCGTCGGTCGTGAAGGGGCCGCCGGTGGAACCGGTGCCGAGTGCGCAGCCCGGTAAGCTCCCGGCGTTCCCCGAGACCGCCAGTTCGGGCGCGAAGCCGGCCAGCCCCGCACCGACGCCCCCGACCGCGCCCGCATCTACGGCCCCGGCCGCGCTGGCGTCGGCCCCGTGTGGCGGGGGGCCGTGCCAGACGGCGAGCGACCCGGGGTGGCACCTGTTCCCGCGGGAGGGCCGCGTGCGCGCCTACGGGTGGTTGGACGGCGGGTACGTGTACAACACGTCGAACCCGGCCAGCAAGTTCAACGGCCCGTACAACTCGGCGGACCGCAGCGCCGAGCCGATGTTCAACCAGGCCTACGGCGTACTCGAGCGCGCCCTGCCGACGGGCGGCGCGTGGGGGGTGGGCGGGCGCGTCGACGTCCTCGCCGGCTACGACTTCCTCCTCGGGCAGTCGCGCGGGCTGGAAGCGAACCGCGACGGCGGCCGGACGTGGAACGGCGAGTACTACGGCGTCGCGCTGCCGCAGGCGTACATTGAGGGCGGTAACGAGATCGGCGCGCTCAAACTCGGCCACTTCTACGCCCCGGTCGGGTACGAGTCGCTCGCGTCCGCGAACAACTTCTTCTACTCGCACGCGTACAGCTTCCAGTTCGGTCAGCCCATCACACTGTGGGGCGGGCTGGTGACGACGCAGGTGACCCGCAACCTGCAGGTGCAGGCCGGGGCCGTCAACGGGTGGAACACGCTGGTCGGCCGCGACAACGCGGCGAACTTCGTGGGCAGCCTGAAGTGGACCGCGGACAGCGAGAAGTGGTGGTCGTCGTTCGCGCTGGTGAGCGGCGAGAACCCGAACAACGTGGCCGGGCTGCCCCTCGTGCCCGACGCGCCGGCCAACCGCACCCGGTACAGCTTCCTGCTCGGGCTGCTGCCCGGCGGGCCGTGCGGGAACTGGGAGTACGTCTTCCACCACTTCTACGGGTGGCAGGAGAGCGGCACCCCGCAGGGGAGCCTCGCGCGGTGGTACGGCATCGACCAGTACCTGTACTACCGGGTGTCGAACAAGTGGAGGGTCGGGGCTCGCTTCGAGTGGTTCCGCGACGAGGACGGGACGCGCGTGGGCCTGAACCGCGCGACGAACCCCAACAACCCGCCGCTGCCGGGCAACTACTTCTCGCTCACCAGCGGCGTGAACTACTCCCCGACCGCGAACGTCCTGGTGCGGCCCGAGGTGCGGTGGGACTTCACCAGCGATACCGCCCGCCCCGCGTTCAGCGACGGCCGCAAGAGCAACCAGTTGCTGCTCGGGTGCGACGTGATCCTGAAGTACTGAGGGCGGTCCGGGGGCTGTCAGCCGCGAGCCGCCGGCTCGCGGCTGGCGGGCGTTCGCCGCGCTCAGTGCGGGAGCAGCACCGTGTAGCTGTACCTCAACTTCTTTTCCTCGCCGCTCTTGAGCGCGACCGTCCACACCAACTCCTGCCGCTTGTTGACCGAGTACACGCCCTCCTCGCGCAGGGTCTGCTTCGGGGTCGCGTCGGCCTGCACCAACTCGCCCGAGAACCGGCGGCGCACCAGGAGTTTGATGTCCTCCTTGCGGTGGTTGCTAACCGACAGCTCGCCCTCCACGGCGGTGCGGCGGTACTGGCGCCCGCCGATCCAGATCAACTCGCGGGCGGTGTCCTTCAGCTGCTCGCTCTCGCACCCGGGCGAGCGAGAGCGAG
>JBJSXS010000013.1:0-2924 GCA_046086545.1 Gemmata sp. | reverse complement strand
GCGTACGTGGCCGCCGTGGGGCACCTCTGGGGGCCGAACCCGGAGCGCGGGCTGTTCAAGACGACCGACGGCGGCAAGACCTGGGCGAAGAGCAAGTTCATCGACCCCAGCACGGGCTTCGTGGACGTTCAACTCGACCCGTCGGACCCGGACACGGTGTACGCGGCCGCGTGGCCGGTGCGCCGCGACCCGTTCTCCGGGGGCAGCCCGCGCGCGCAGACCGGCGCGAGCGGCGGGCTGTTCAAGTCCGCGGACGGCGGCAAGACGTGGGAGAAGCTGAAGGGCGGTCTGCCCGAGAACGGGTACGGGCGGTGCGGCCTGGCGGTGTACCGCAAAGACCCGAACGTCGTGTTCGCCATCGTGCAGACGGCCGACACCGCGGGCGCGACGAGTAACGTCGGCCAACCGGCGACCGTCACGAATAAGGACGGCAACTTTGCGCCGGGCAAGGTGGAGACCGGCGGCGTGTTCCGCTCGGAGGACAAGGGCCGCACCTGGAAGAAGATCAACGACCTCGTCCCGCGCCCGTTCTACTACGGCCAGATCCGCGTGGACCCGAACGATGACAAGCGGCTGTACGTCCTCGGGGTCTCGCTCCAAGCTTCCGCCGACGGCGGGCAGAAGTTCAGCGCCATCGGGCAGCCGATACACGCCGACCACCACGCGCTCTGGGTCAATCCCAAAGACTCCAAGCACATCTTGGTGGGCAACGACGGCGGGCTGTACCAGTCGAAGGACGGCGGGGCCACGTTCACCGCCAACCGCGGGCCGGTGATCTCCCAGTTCTACGGGGTCGCGGTCGACACGCGCACCCCGTACCGCGTGTACGGCGGGCTTCAGGACAACGGCACCTGGGGCGGGCCGACCGCGACGCACCACCCCGACGGCGTCACGCTGGCCGACTGGCGCCGCCTGCTCGGGGCCGACGGGTTCCAGGCGGCGGTGGACCCGACGGACCCGTACACGGTGTACGGCGAGAGCCAGTACGGCGGGCTGTCGCGGATCAACCTGCGCGGCGCGAAGGGGGCGAACACGAAGAGCATCCGGCCGGCGGCCCCGAAGGGCGGCGCCCCCAACCGCTACAACTGGAACGCGCCCATCCTGCTCTCGCCGCACCACCCCAGAACGCTCTACTACGGCGCGCAGCACGTCTACAAGTCAACGAACCGGGGCGACACGTGGGACAAGATCAGCGCCGACCTGACCTCGCCGCCGAAGGAGGGACCGATCGCCTCCGGGCACACCGTTCTCGCTCTGGCGGAGTCCCCGGTCAAGGCCGGCGTGCTGTGGGCGGGCACCGACGACGGCAACCTTTGGGTGTCGAAGAATGACGGTAAGGACTGGACCGACCTGAGCGCCAAACTGCCCGGGCCGAAGGGCCGCGCCGTCGCGAAGATCGAGTGCTCGCGGTTCGACCCCGCGGCCGCGTTCGTCGCGGTGGACCGGCACCGCAACGACGACTTCAAACCGTACATCTACGCCACGACGGACCACGGCGAGACGTGGAACCTGATCAGCACGCCCCTTCCGCCCGGCGCGGTCGTCGGCGTGGTGCGGCAATCGTCTAAGGACAAGGCGCTGCTGTTCGCGGGAACCGAGTTGGGCCTGTACGTCACGTTCGACGCCGGCGCGAAGTGGTCCCACGTCGCCAAGAGCGGGCTACCGGCGCACGTGCGGGTCGATGACCTCGTGATTCACCCGACCGAGCGCGAGCTGGTGATCGGCACGCACGGGCGCGGCATCTGGGTGATGGACGTCTCGCCCCTGGAGCAACTCACCGAGGAGGTGCTGAAAGCGGACGCGCACCTGTTCCGGGTGAAGCCCGCGTACCTGCTGAAGCCGGCGCCGCGCCCGGCCGCGCCGCCCACCGGGTTCAAGGCGCCGAACCCGAGCGCGGGCATCCCGGTCCACTTCCTCACGACCGCGAAGACCGCGGGCAAAACCGAAGTGGTCTGCACCGACGCGAGCGGCAAGCGCGTGGGGCTGTACCTCGGGCGCGACATGCCGGGGCTGGACCGCTGCACCTTCGATGTGAAGGGGCCCGGTGAGTACACGGTGACGCTGACGTCCGGTGGCGTTACCCAGACCGAAAAGGTGACCGTCAAGGAGGTCGCGCCCGAGAAGCCCGAAGGGGACTAACGCCGTGAGCACGCGCGCCGCGCTCCTCGCGGACCCGCCCGGGAGGCGCGCCGGCCTCTCGCGCCGCAAGCCCGTCCGCCGCCCCTTGTCGCGAAGCCGGCGCGGCCCCAAGGCATGGTCGCGGCGGTGAGCCGCCCCGGGTTCTCTTCAATGGCGACTTGCCTCCCGTCCTTCGTAGCGCCGAACAACGTTCCTCATGGAACATCGACGTGCGCCAGAATGTCGCGCCGCACCTCCTTCGCCGCTTCCGGTGTCCGAGGTTAATAACATGCACAGTGCGGCGCGGGAGGTTGCACCTGTACGAGTGCGTGCCACGCGGCGCGGCAAAGGACATCTCAAAATGGCGACCGAAGCGGAACTGAAGGCGGCCGGCGAGAGGTACATCCCCAAGAACTACGACCCGACCCTATACAAGCTGCGGCACTCGCTCGCGCACGTGCTGGCGCAGGCGGTGACCGAGAAGTTCCCGCAGGCGAAGCCGACCATCGGCCCGCCCATCGAGGACGGCTTCTACTACGACTTCGACCTCGACGGGAACCCGTCCGAGGGCGACCTCGAGTGGATCGCGAACCGGATGCGGCAGATCATCAATGGCAAGCACAAGTTCGTCGTGCGCGAGGTCGGCGCGGACGAGGCCCGCGAGATCTTCAAAGACAACCCGTACAAGCTCGAACTGATCGACGGGCTGGCCAAAGGGCAGGACGAGTACGGCAACGCCTCCGCCGCGGCGGCGACCATCACGCTCTACACCCAGGACAAGTTCACCGACCTGTGCCGCGGGCCGC
>JBJSXS010000012.1:0-2968 GCA_046086545.1 Gemmata sp. | reverse complement strand
AGCGGCCCGGGCGCTGCTGGGGGCCGATGTCGCGCCCCTGCCCCGGACCTGGGCCGCCCTTACCCCGCCGCCCGATGCGTTCGCCACACTCAACGACCAACTCGCCCAATTGCTCAGGTGCGGGGTGGCCGACCCGTCCCTGCTGGTCTCGCCCGAGGGCCACCGGCTCGAACAGGAGTGCGTCCGGTCGCTCGTAGCGACAATCTTCCCGGCCGGCCCGCGCCCGGACCTGCCGTTACCCGCTCGGTCGCACCTCCTCCGCCGGGCCGAAGAGTTCATGCGATCCCGGCTCAGCGACCCGGTCGGAGCCATCGACCTGTGCCGTGAACTCGAGATCAGCGACCGGACGCTGCGCTTGGCGTTCCGAGAGCGGTACGGGTTGGGGCCGATGGCGTTCTACAAGGGCCTCCGCCTGAACGCTGTCCGGTCCCGGTTGATGGCGGCCCAACCGGTCGCGGTCGCCGCGGTGGCCCGCGAGTTGGGGTTCCACCACCTCGGGAACTTCGCGGCGGACTACCGGAAGCTGTTCGGCGAGCGTCCGTCGGAAACTGACCCGAGCCGGTCAGCGTGACCCTACCACGCGGCATTATCACCGACGGGGTGTATGTTTGCGATTCTCGCATTGACCCTCTGCTCGCACCGGCGTATCAGGCCGCCCGGGGGCCGCTGCGCATCCGCCACTGAAGTACCGGGTTCATGAACCGAGCGGCACTGCTCAGTTTGGTCGCCTGCTTCGGCGGAACTGCCGCGGCGCCGGCACAACCGACGGAAGTGCCGTATCGCGTCGCTCCCAGCGCCTTTGGCACCCTACAGGCTGCCGCGACCGACGCGGGGGCACCGTCCGAGCCGCCCCGGGGCGAGAACGCGACCAAGAACACCGTTCCGCCGTCCGATGTCGCGCCCCAACTACCGAACCCGCTCGAAGAGCGACTGAACCTGAAACCCACGTTGCACCTCCGGGGCCGTATCGAGGCCGAGGCGGTGACGGCCGCGCAGTCGGCGCAAAGCAAGGGCGCGGTCGGCGACCTTCAGAACGGGTACGGGTTTCGCCGGGTGCGCCTGGGCGCGCAGGGAAGCATCGGAGATTCCGCGAGCTGGGTGTCCGAGGTCGAACTGGCGGGCGGCAACGTCCGGCTGCGGGACGTATTCGTCGGCCTGGATTCGCTGCCGGCCGTCAGCCAGATCCGGATCGGGTACTACCGCGAGCCGTACAGCCTGGACGGGATGACGAGTTCCAACTTCATGACGTTCCTGGAACGGGCCACTAACAACGTACTCAGCCCGGCCCGCAACTGGGGCGTGTGCGGCTACTGGTGGCCCGACGACGAGCGAGTGCTGCTCTCGTTCGGTGCCTTCCGTACCGACACCCCGAGCACCGGGCAGAGTGTCGGCGACGGCGACAACTGGGCGTACACCGCCCGGCTCACGGGGCTGCCGGTTTACGACCCGGACGGCGTGGTGTTCCGCCTGGTGCACGTGGGCGGGGCGTTCTCGCAGCGGGTTCCGCCCAACGGTGTCATCAACTTCAGCCCGCGCACCGGGTCGACGCTGCTGACGGTGGAGGACAACCCGACGCCGCCGTTCCTTCCTTCCGTGGCCATCCCGGCGAACAGCTACCAACTCTACAACGTCCAGGCGGCGACCGTGCGCGGCCCGTTCTCGCTCCAGGGGGAATGGTCCTCAGCGGCCGTCCAGCAGACCGGCGCGGGCACGGCGTTCGTCCACGGGTGCTACGTCGCCGGGAGCTACTTCCTGACCGGCGAGCACCGCGGGTACAACCGCACCCGTGGGTCGTTCGACCAGGTCGATGTGCTCCGCCCGCTGATCGGCTCACGGACCGACCCGCGTGGCGGGTACGGGGCGGTGGAACTGACCGCGCGGTTCTCGTACTTCGATTTCCCCTCCCAGAACATCACCCCCGACTCGAACGGCGTGCCATTAGGGACCCGGTTGTACGAGGCGACGCTCGGCACGAACTGGTACCTGAACAGCTACACCCGGATCATGTTCAACTACACTGCGGACATCCCCGCTAATGTGGCGACCGGCTCGACGGTCGCCCACACCTTCGGCATCCGGGCCGCGCTCTACTGGTGATGAGATCCGGCTCTCGCCCCCCCCGACGCCGCCCACATAGCGACCTGTTTACGCGCGCCGCCCGCTTCCGGTACAATCAAACGAGTGCCGTCTGGGGCGGAACGACCCCGAACGTGAACACCTACCCGAACCGACCTGTCATCGAACCAGTCTGGGGCGCAGATGCGCACGTCGATCACCCTTGCGGTGCTGCTGGCTCTGGGCGCGGCACGCGGACGCGGCGCGGACGCGGACGCGGCGGCCGTTGCGTTCTTCGAGAAGCAGGTGCGCCCGGTGCTGGCCGAACACTGCCACGGGTGCCACTCCGCGAAGGCCAACAAGACGCGCGGCGGGCTCGCGCTCGACAGCCGCGAGGCGATGCTCAAGGGCGGCGAGTCCGGCCCCGCGGTCGTGCCCGGAAAGCCGGACAGCAGCCTGCTGGTGAAGGCCGTTCGCGCGCCGAAGGGCGAACTCCAGATGCCGCCGAACGGCAAACTGCGACCGGCGCAAATCGCCGCGCTGGAGGCGTGGGTGCGCGACGGCGCCGTCTACCCCGCCGGCGCCAAGGGCACGGTCGCGCTCGACCCGACTTCTGCCGAGGCGCGGCAGTTCTGGTCGTTCCGCCCGCTCAGAGACCAGGCGCTCCCGGCCGTAAAGGACAACAAGTGGCCCGAGCGCCGGATCGACTCTTTCCTCCTGGCCGAGATGGAGCGGCGTAAACTCGCGCCCTCCCAACCGGCCGACCGCCGCACGCTCATCCGCCGGGCCTCGTTCGACCTGACCGGCCTGCCGCCGACGTCCGACGAGGTGGACGCGTTCGTCAACGACAAGGGGCCGGACGCTTACGCCCGGGTGATCGGCCGACTGCTCGCGTCGCCGCACTACGGCGAGC
>JBJSXS010000011.1:0-9190 GCA_046086545.1 Gemmata sp. | reverse complement strand
CCTCGGGTCGCGGCCCGGCGAGCACAACGTCTAGCTCCAGCGGCGCGTTTCCAGAACCTTGATCGTGAGGAACACGAAGAACACGGCCAGCGACAGCCACAGGATCACGTCGCGGACCGGCAACTGCCCGCTGGCCGCGGCGAACCACAGGTCGATGTAGGAGAACTTGTTGATAACCAGTTGCGCGGTCTTGCCGTAGGCGACCGCCCGCTCGCGGACGAAGTACGCGACCAGGAACCCGGCCATGACCACGAACGTGAGCACCGCGGCGACCACCTGGTCCTTCGCCAGTGACGACAGGAACATCCCGATGGCGACGAACGCCGCGCCGTTGGCCGCGAGCGCCAGGTAGAACCCGAGCAACGGGCGGTAGTCGAACGGGGCCCCGCCTTCCATCCGCAGCGCCAGCAGGTACAGCGCGGGCGGCACCCAGCACACCATGAAGAACGCCCACGTGGCCAGGAACTTGCTGACCACCGTCACCCACTCGCTCACCGGCGCGGTGAACAGCACCTCCAGCGTGCCCGAGCGCTTCTCCTCGGCGAACAGCCGCATCGTGAGCGCCGGCACCATGAGGGTGAGCGCGAAGATCGGGAACAGCGCGACCACGTACCGCCGGACGATCGGCTCGGGGAACACGCCGCGCCCGCCGGCCGACACCTTCTCCAGGAAGTCCACGAAGTCGTCGTACCCGAGCCAGTGACCTACCGCCATGCCGCAGAGCACGAAGTAGCCGATGGGCGAGATGAAGTACCACCCGAACTCGCGGCGGGTGAGCGTCACGAACTGGCTGTCCGAGCACACGCCCAGCGCGACCGTCAGGTAGGCGGCGCCGATGGCCCCGACGAGCAGCCCGCCCGGCACGAGGAACGACTGCGGCGGGGTGTGGATCACCGCCTTCGTGCTGGCGAGGACGAACACGCCGGCGCACGCGAGGCCGACGAGTGCGAGCGCCCCGCGCAGCCACAGCGGGAACCTGCCCACAGCGGCCAGCGCCGCCACGCCCAGGAAGAGCGCGATCACCAGCCCGCGCCCGGCCGCCTTCCACGGGTCCAGTTCCTGGAACGGGTTCCGCAGCACCCCCGGGCCTTCGTACAGCACGGTCGGGAACACCGTGCGGGCGAACGCGTACAGCAGCGCCGCGGCGCCGACCGCGCCGAGCGTGAACGCGACCGTGTACCCCATCCCCTCGTCGGTGTTGGTCTGTCCGAGGTACGCGCACAGGAACCCCAGCCCCAGAACCGCCAGCGCGAGGCCCGGGCCCGCGAGCCACGTCGGCTCCCACGCGCCCTTCACCAGCACGCCGACGCAGGCGACCGCCCCGACCCCCAGCAGCACGTATCCGGAGATGCTGCGGTAGAACTCGTCCGCCTCGTGCCGCGTGAACGGGACCGCGAACAGCAGCGCGAGCAGCCCGGCGCCCAACCCCCACGGGAGGAAGTAGTGCCCGACGGCCTTCGCCTCGGCGCCCTTGAACGGCCCCGGGATGATCGTCGCCACCGCCAGCACCAGGAACAGCGCGGCGAGCATGCCGTACATGCGCCGCACTTCCTGCTCGCCGTCGGTGACCGCGTGGTACAGCATCAGCGCGATGCCCAGCCCGGCGAACAGGTAGCCCCACCCCTCGGGCACCAGCCGCGCCTGCCCGGTGGCCTTGGTGGCGATCACCACCACCGCCCCGAGCACCAGCATGAACAGGCCGATGAACCCCACCAGGCGCGCGAACGCCGGCCCCTCGATGCGGGTGGCCGACGGGGCCGTCTCGGCCGGCGCGCGGAGCGTCCCGGCGGCGGTCACGGGTGTCGGGTCGGTCGCGGGCGGGATGCTGCTCATAGCTTCGCCAGTGTGCGGTGGTCAGTTGGCAGTGGGCGGACAGGCGGCGGAGCGGGGAAGAGTGGGCGACGCGAGCGGGTGCTGACCGCACGCCGCCTGCCGTCCACCGCTCACTCTTCCTACGCCGCGGGCGTCTTGTCAGGTTCGGTCGGGGGTGGCGCCTCGGCCGGCGCGACGGGCGCCGTGACGCCGGCCGCGTGGCGGCGGCGCACCACGTCGTTGAAGATGGCTTCCAGGCTCGGCCGCTGCACCTCGAGGCGGCGCAGCCCCCAGCCCTTGGCCACGATGCGGGACGCGAGCGCCTCGCGCTGGTCCCCGCGGTCCTTCGACCGCAGCTCGAACGCCGTCACGTCGCCCTCGACGGGCCGCGCCTCGACCGACGCCAGCTCCGGCTGATCGCGGAGGAACTGGGTCACGGTTTCCGACGGGCCGCGCACCTCGAGCAGGTACGAGGCTTCCTGCGCCTCGATGGCCTTCTTCGTCTCGTCGTACTTGATGCGGCCCTTGTCGATGATGATGACGCGGTCGTACACCTTCTCGACTTCCGGCAGCACGTGCGTCGAGAACAGGATGGTGTGCTGCCCGCCGAGCTCCTTGATGGTGGCGAGCGTCTCCCCGATCTGCACCGGGTCGAGGCCGCTGGTCGGCTCGTCGAGGATCAGAATGGGCGGGTCGGCGATCAGCGTGTCGGCCAGCCCGACGCGCTGCCGGTAGCCCTTCGAGAGCGTGTTCAGGAGGCGGTTCTGCACCTCCTTCACCCGGCACTTGGCCATGCAGTGGTCGATGCGGGCGGCGCGCCCGTGCCGGTCCACGCCCTTGATCTTCGCGCGGTACTGGAGGTACTCGCGCACCCGCATCTCGCCGTACACCGGCACGCTCTCGGGGAGGTACCCGATGTTCTTCCGCACCTCCATCGACTGGTACATCACGTCGTAGCCGTTGAGCCACGCGTACCCGCTGGACGCGGGGAGCCAGGTCGTAAGGATTCGCATCGAGGTGGACTTGCCGGCGCCGTTGGGCCCCAGGAACCCGACCAGTTCGCCGGGCGCGACCTGGAAGCTGACGTCGTCAACGGCCTGCACGGGGCCGTAGTTCTTGCGGAGGTTCTGGACGTTGATCGCGGGCGTCTGCATGGGTGTGCGTCTCGGGGTCGCGACTCGCGGTGCAGAACACAACGGAACGCCGGGTGAGGCGATTCACAATGATATGACGCCCGCCCGGTCCGACAAGTTGGCGCGGCCGGGTAAACGGTTCGGGCGCGCCGCGGCGCCCCGCGGTCCATACAGCAACCGCATGCACACCCCTATCTGGACCCCGCCGGCCGGCACCGCGGGCCTGATCTTCGACTGCGACGGCACCCTCGCGGACACCATGCCCGCCCACTACAAGGCGTGGCTGGCGCTGCTCGGCCGGTTCAACATTCCGTTCCCGGAGCCGCGGTTCTACGCGATGGGCGGGATGCCGACCGCGAGCATCATCCGCGTGCTGGCCGGCGAGGCCGGCGTCGCCGTCGATGACGTGGACGCGATGGTCCACGAGAAGGAGCAGACGTTCCTCACGTTCCTCGACGCCGTCGAGCCCATCGCGGCGGTGCTGGTGGTCGCGGCGGCGCACCGCGGCAAGCTGCCCATCGCGGTGGCCAGCGGCGGCTACCGGGATACGATCACACGCACGCTCGACCGGCTGAACGTCCGCGACTGGTTCGACGCGATCGTTACGGCCGAAGACACCCCGCGGCACAAGCCCGAGCCGGACGTGTTTCTGGAGGCGGCGAAGCGGCTGGGCGTGGCGGCTACAAAGTGCGTGGTGTTTGAGGACACCGACATCGGGCTGGAAGCGGCCCGGCGCGCGAACATGATCGGGGTGGACGTGCGCCCGTGGCGGTAGTGCGACAGGGGGCGTGTCGGGCTCTCCCCGGGGAGCGGGCGGCCCCCGTCTCACCTTCAGGAACCGGGGCGAGTCGTCGGTCGGGGCGCGCGTCGGGCAACACGCCCATTTCATACACGGGCACGATGTCCGGGTGCTGGAGCGCGGTGGTCATTCGCGCATCTTCCAGGAGCCGCAACTCGTCGCCCGGTTTCCCGCGGCGCGGTTCCGGCATCGCCTTGATACCACGGCGCACCCGAGTCAGAGGTCAGGGCCGGCGAGGATGACGCCCATTCCGCCGCGGGCGACCTCGCACGTCACGTGGTACCGCCCGGCAACGGCCACCGGTGCTCAGAACCGGCACCCTCATCCTGAAGGCTCGTGTCGACTGCCTCAGGAATTGAATCGCCCCATCTCGCCTGTGCCAGTCAGTTTGATTTTGCCGGCTGCGCGAGTGCCGGCTCGGTCCGGGCGACGAACACCGCGGTCGTCAGGTCCGCGGTCACGTTCACCGTGGTGCGGCACATGTCCAGAATGCGGTCCACGCCGATGACCAGCGCGATCGCGCCGGCCGGCACTTCGAACTGAACGAGAATGAGCCCGATCAGCGGGAGCGACCCGCCCGGCACCCCGGCCATGCCCATCGCGGTCAGGATGCACAGCCCGAGCGCGACGAGCTGCTGCTGGAAGTTGAGGTCGAAGCCGAACGCTTGCGCGAGGAACACCACCGTCACTGCCTCGAACAGCGCGGTGCCGTTGTGGTTCATGCTGGCCGAGAGCGGCAGCACGAAGTTGGACACGTCCCGCGGCACCCCCAAGTCCTCCTCCGCACACTTGATCGCGGTCGGCAGCGTGGCGCTGGACGAACTGGTGCTGAACGCGGTCAGCATGGTGCCGCGGGACTTCTTGAAGAACTCCATGGGCGACATGCCCCCGAGCGCGCGGACGAGGACCGGCAGCACCACGAACTGGTGCAGGGCCAGTCCGCCCAGCACCGTGAGAACGAACGCCCCGAGCGAGAACAGCAGCTTGTACCCCAGTTCCGCGGTGGTGGAAAACAGGAGCGCGAACACCGCGTAAGGCGCCAGCGCCATCGCCCACCGGACGACCACCTCGGTCACCTGGTTGACCGCTTCGAACAGGGTTACGAGGTGCGCCGCGCGGGACGGTTCGATGCGCCCGAGCGCGAACCCGACCAGCAGAGCGGTGACCACGATGGCCGGCATGTCTTTCTCGACGAACGCGACCATCGGGTTGGCCGGCACGAAGTTCACGAACGTCTGGACCCCGAACTCCTTCTTCTTGGCCTTGTCGATCTTGCTCGCCGCCTCGCCGCCGAACTTGGCCATCAGCCCCTCGCGCAGCTCCTGGGCCGCGTGCCCGGGTTTGACGGCGTTCACCAGCGTCAGGCCGATGACCGCGGCGCACGCGGTGGTGATGAGGAAGTAGGCGATGGTCTTGGTGGCGACGCGGCCCACGTTGGCGGTGCTCCCGAGCCGGGTGACCCCGAGCACGAGCGATGCGAACACGAGCGGCAGGATGGCGAGGAACAGGAGGTTGAGGAACACGGCGCCGGCCGGCTGAGCGAGGTTCCGCACGGCCCACGCGACCGGCGCCCGCGGGACCGTCCCGTTCTCGACCAGCGCGTTCGCCGCGCACCCGAGCGCGGCCCCGCCGACCAGTCCGATGAGGATGCGCGTGTGCGAGACCGTCGGCGCGGCAGACATGGTTCGCCCTCGGGGGTGGCGGCTTCGGAAGTCGGGAACAGTTTAGCGAGCGGGCGCGCCGGGGTCGCGAGCAATCGCACGCCGGGGAACCGTGCTCGCGTTACCAGCAAGGCGCCGGCGCTGACCGCGCGTGACCTGAGAGGCGGTGCGTGCTCCGGGCGCCCGGCGCCGCGCCCGTGGCGCGAGCCGTTTCCGCGTCGCGCTCGGTCGGCCGGGGTTGCGTCGGTCGCCCGCTCGACGGGTCCGGCGCTCGGGCCGTCGAAGTTGCGGGGCGGGCCGACACACGAAGGCCGGGGCGGGCCGTGCGTTAGCCGGGGCGCGGCGCGCCCGCTACAGTTGCAGGAACAGACCCATCACCCCGGCGGCGCCCACATGTTCGATTACGTCATCAAGAACGGTCGCGTCGTGGACGGTTCGGGCCTGCCGTGGTTCGCCGCGGACGTGGGCATCACCGGGGACCGCATCGCCGCTGTGGGGCGCCTCGGCAAAGCCCCGGCGAAGCGGACCGTCGACGCGAAGGGCAGGGTGGTGTGCCCCGGGTTCGTGGACGCGCACGTTCACGGCGATTTGCCGCTGCTCGCGGACCCGCTGCACGAGCAAGGGGTTCGACAGGGCGTCACCACGCACGTCATCGGCCAGGACGGGGTCGCGTTCGCGCCCGCGTCGGCCGAGACGATGGCGTACATGCGGCGCTACACCGCCGGGTTCAACGGCAACTTCCCGACGCCCGGGCGCGGCTGGCACAGCGTAACCAAGTTCCTCTCGCAGTTCGACGGGCAGTGCAGCATCAACGCGTGCGTGCTCATTCCGAACGGCAACGTGCGCATGGAGGTGATGGGGCTGACCCCGCGGAAGCCGCTGCCGGCCGAACTCGCGAAGATGAAGCAGCTCGTGCGCGAGGGCATGGAGCAGGGCGCGGTCGGCCTTTCGAGCGGCCTCGACTACGTCCCGAGCATCTACGCCGACGAGGACGAACTGAGTTCGCTGTGCTCGGAGATCGCCCCCTTCGGGGGCATATACGTCACGCACATGCGCGGCTACAACCGCGAGAAGGCCCCCCCCGCCTTGCAAGAGGTGTTCAACATCGGCAAGCGGGCCGGGTGCGGCGTTCACGTGTCGCACTTCAACTGCCTCGCGGACCAGACCGCTCCGCTGCTCGACGCCGCGCGGGCCGAGGGCGTGGACGTGACGTTCGACCTGTACTGCTACCTGTACGGCAGCACGATTGTCGCGATGCTCACGCTGCCGCCGGAAACGCTCGAGGGCGGGATCGAGGCCACCGTCGAGCGCCTGAAGTTGCCGCAGACCCGCAAGAAACTCGAAGCCGCGTTCGCCAACCCGCGGTTCCCCATCGAGACGATTAAGCTCGCGAGCCTGCCGCACCCCGACTGGCAGAAGTACGAGGGCTTAACGCTCGCTGGGGCGTGCGCCGCGCGCCTGGGCGCAACAACGTGTTCGCCGCGCGAGGTGCTCGACTTCACCTGCGACCTGCTCATCGCCACCGACCTCGCCGCGGGGTGCGTCATCCGCCACTTCGCCGAGCGCCAGGAGTCCGACACCCTCAAGCTGATGAGGCACCCGCTGATGATGGCGGGCAGCGACGGCATTTACGTCGGCGGGAAGCCGCACCCGCGCGGCACCGGGTGCTTCGCGCGGTACCTGGGGCACCACGTGCGCAAAGGCGACTGGTCGCTCGAAGAGGCCGTGATGAAGTGTTCGTACCACGCCGCCCGGCGCTTCGGGCTGAAGGACCGCGGGTTGGTGCGCGAGGGCCTGGCGGCCGATGTGGTGGTGTTCGCCCCCGACGCCATCGCCGACCGTTCGACGTTCGAGGACGGGAAGGCGCTCGCGGTGGGGGTGGACCACGTGTTCGTGAACGGCGTGCCCGTTCTACTCAACGGCACCCGCACGCCGGCGCGCCCGGGCCGCGGGCTCAGGCGTGCGTGACGCTACTCCGCGGTCAGGTCGTAGATTCGCACGCTGTTGTCGAACGCGGCGATCGCGAGGCGCTTGCCGTCGGGCGCGAACGCGACGCGGTTCGGCCCCCTCGCGGCCTTCGGCAGGCGCAGCACGCGAACTTCCTTGCCGCCCTCTGTTTCCCAGACGCGCGCGGTGCCGTCCAACCCGCTGGCGCTCGCGAACGTCTTGCCGTCGGGTGCCACCGCGACGCTGAATACTGGCCCGAGGTGCGCGGTGAGCTTCCGCTCCTCCTTGCCCGTCTCGATGTCCCACACGCGAACGGACCCGTCCTGCCCGCCGCTGACCGCCCGCGTGCCGTTCGGCGTGACCGCGACCGCGAGCACGATCCCCTGGTGCCCCTTCAGGGTGAGAATCGGCTTGCCGCTGTCCGGGTGCCACACGCGCACGGTGCCGTCCTCGCTCGCGGTGACGAGGCGCCCGCCCTGCGCGTCGAGCGCGAGCCCGCGGACGGTGCCCGTGTGGCCCTCGAACGTCACCTTGCGGTCTCCGGCGGCCGCGTCCCAGACGTGCCCGAGGTTGCCGACCCCGGCCGCGACCCGTCGGTTGTTCGGGTCGAACGTCACCGCCTCCGCCGGCGAACCGACCTTCTCCATCGCCCGAAGCGGCCGCGCGGCGGGCAGCTCCCACACCTTCACCTCGCCTTCCTGTGGCCGGGCCCCTTCCGGTTTCGGCCCGTACCCGCCGGTGACGAGCCTCTTACCGTCCGCGCTGAACGCGACCCCGGTCGCGGTGCCGCTGTGCGCGTCCAGGCAGGCGAGTTGTTTGCCAGTCTTCGCGTCCCAGAGGCGCAAGGCTTTGTCTGCGCTCGTGGTGGCGACGGTCTTGCCGTCGGGCGCGAACGCGACCCCGGTAACCGCGTCCTTGTGGCCGCTGAGGACGACCGGTTCGGCCGCCCGCGCCGCGGCGACCACGGACAGGGCGAATGCGAAGGTGAGAACGCGGTGCATGGTGTGTCTCGGTGCGGCACAGGCCGGAAGCCTGTCCTACGAACAGGGGCGCACGTCCGCGGTCTGCGCCGCGGTCCACTGCTCCACGTTGCCGATGGGCAGCCAGTAGCTCGCGGGCACCACGCGGAACGGCCCGGTCGCGGCCAGTTGACTCACCGCGTCGGTGATCTCGTACTCGTTCCGCGGTGACAGCGGCAGCGTGAGGTCGAACACGCTCCGGGGGAAGACGTACCCGCCGATGTTCGCCAACTGTGGCGGCGTCAGCCCCTTCGGCTTCTCCACGACCCGGTCGAGCGTCCCGTCGGGCTTGCGGACGATAATCCCGTAGCTCTCGGGTTCGTTGATCGGGTGGGCGAGAATGCCCATCGGCACCCGGGCCAAGTTCGCGAGGTCCGCACGGCCGATGAGGTCGTCGCCGTTGAGCACCATGACACGGTCAGAGGTGATGGCGTGCTTGCAGCTCATGAGGGCGTCGCCGGTGCCGCGCGGCTCGGCCTGCCGCACGGCCGCCCAGTTCCTGACGTGCGGCTGCCGCGCGAGGTACCCCTCGATCTGTACGGCGAGGTAATTGACCACGACCACCAAACGATCGACCGGGGGCAGCGCGCCAATGATCCAGTCGAGGATGGGCCGCCCTTGCACCGGCAGCAGCGGCTTCGGGCAGGTTTCGGTGTGCGGGCGGAGGCGCGTGCCCTTGCCGGCCGCGAGGATGATGGCGTCCATGCGTGTGGTCCCTTTCGTTCAGGCGCGGCGGCCAGCCGCCCCTTCCTGTTCCCCCCCCCCAACTAGCCCCAGAGGGCAACCATGAGAAACCCTACGCCCAAACAAAGATCTGAA
>JBJSXS010000010.1:0-4539 GCA_046086545.1 Gemmata sp. | reverse complement strand
CCGCCACCCTCGCGGCCGTGGGCAGCACCATGTTCGGCGACCCGCGTGCCAGCCGGTCGGCGGTGCCGCCGGGTGGCGCCCCGTCCGACCCGGCCCGGCCGGACGGGGGGCGCCTGGTCGAGGACCTCGCCGCGACCCGGTTCAGTAAGACCCCGGTGCTGACCTACCAGCCGCGGGACGGCGAGATGCTGTTCGCGTGGCAGGTGCAGCCGGCGCTGGCGGCCCCGGCCCCGCGCCCGCGGGACGTGTTGGTGCTGGTGGACACGTCGGCCAGCCAGGCCGGTCGCCCGCTGCAGCAGGCGCGGCACATCGTCGCCGCGCTGGCGCGGAGCCTGACGGCGGCCGACCGGGTCAGCGTCTGGTCGCTGAGTACGCCGGCGGCCACCCGCGCGCTGACTCAGGACTTCCAGCCGGCCGGCTCCGAGAACGTGGCGGAAGCGGCCCGCGCGTTGACCGAGGTGGAGTACGGGTCGGGTGCCACCGACCTGAAGGGCGGGGTCGAGAAGGCGCTGGGGACGCTGGCCCCGAACCGGGGGCGGCACCAGGTGGTGCTGTACCTGGGCGACGGCGAGAGCGCGTTCAAGCGGGTGACCGAGGGCGACCGCATCGCGCTGGGGGCGCGCATGGACCGGTCCGACGTCTACTTCTTCGCGGTGCCGCTGGGCCTCAAGGTGGACCCGCACAACATCCACGGTCTGGCCGCGCTGACCGGCGGGGCCGTGGTCCGGATGCAGGAGGACGTGGGGACCCCGGTCGGCCAGAAGGAGTTCGTGGCCCGTCTGATGGCGTCGCTGGACGCCCCGGTCGCGAAGCCGGAGAAGTGGGCGTTCGGTGACGAGGTGGGCGAGTCGTACCCGACCCGGTTGCCGCCGCTCCGCGGCGACCGGGCGACGCTGGTCATGGGCCGGGTCGCGAAGCCGGCGGCCGGGGCCGTCACGCTCAGCGTGAGCGCCGTCGTGGCCGGCCGGCCGGTCGCGCTGAGCCTGTCGCAGCCGCTCCCGGCGGCGGCCGTCGAGCACTTCTTCCTGAACCTGATGGTCGCCCAGTGGAAGAGCGCGCCGCACAAGGAGGCGCCGGCGATGCTGGCGTCGGACCGCGCGCTGGCGCTGGCCAGCACGCAGGTGAAGCTGTACCGGGACGAGTTCCTGACGCAGGCGGTGTGGGCGGTGAGCGTGGACCGGTTCGACGAGGCGGAGAAGTTGTACGCGGCGGCGCTGAAGGTGGACCCGACCGACAGGGAGGCGGCGACGGGCGCGGACATGGTCGCCCGGATCCGCGCCGGCAAGTTGACCAAGGCCGACCTGGCGAAGAAGGCGGCGGAGAGGACCGGGGCCGCGAAGATCACGCCCGAAGCGATCCGCGCCATCCAGCAGGACCCGAAGGCGGCCGACCCGGTGCCGGCGCCCCCGGCCAACAACCCGGCGGCGGCGGCCGACCTGCTGAAGGAGGCGGCGGCCCGGCGTCAGATCGAGGAGCAGCGGTACCGGGTGCTGACGGACGCGACCATCCGCCGCGGGCGGCAGTTCCTGCGTACGGACCCCGAGGGTGCGTACCAGGACCTGAAGCGGCAGCGGGACGACATCCTGGCCTACGACGGGATCGGCGACGACGCGCGGCGTCAGATGGTGGGCGACATCGAGTCGGTGATGCGCGAGGTGTTCGTGAAGGGGGCGGAGATCAAGCGGCAGGCGGACGTCGAGCGGCAGAGCCTGGCGCGCACCAAGCAGCGGCTGAACGAGTTCGACCGGCAGGAGGACCAGAACGCGCGGGACAAGAACCGGATCGACCAGTTCCGGCAGCTGATGCGTGAGGCCCGGTACGAGCTGGCGTACCAGGAGGCGCAGCTGATGGTGCAGGAGAAGGTGAGCCGCGGGCTGCCGGTGCCGGTGACGGCGACGGCGAGCTACATCATCGGCCAGCAGGCCACGCACCTGCGCGAGTGGCGGGAGCTGGTGCGCATCCGCGAGGACCGGTTCCTGCTCACGATGCTGCAGGCGGAGAAGAGCCACATCCCGTACCCGGACGAGCCGCCGGTGCACTTCCCGCCGGCCGCCGTGTGGCGCGAGCTGACGAGCCTGCGGCGGGACGCGTACCTGAACTCCAACCTGGGGAACAACCCGAGCGAGACGCAGAAGAAGCTGAAGAGCGTGATCGAGGACACGGAGGTGAACCTGGGCGACAAGGACATCACCACCACGCCGCTGTTCGAGCTGCTGCAGGACCTGTCGAAGAAGCACGGGGTGTCGTTCGTGGTGATGGAGGAGTACTTCAAGGCGGAGGGCCAGCCGAACATCAAGGAGGAGAAGGCGAAGCTGGCGGCGACGCAGCTCCGGGGGCTGAAGCTGGGCAACTTCCTGGACATCGTGCTGGTGTCGATGAACGCGACGTACATCGTCCGTCCGGACTACATCGAGATCACCACGTTCCAGCGGCGCCTGGAGGAGAAGGTGACGCGGGTGTTCCCGGTGGCGGACCTGGTGATCCCGATCCCGCAGTCGGTGAACCAGCAGAGCCTGTACCAGAACCAGGCGTTCCAGAACCAGAGCCTGGCCATCTTCGGGCAGGTGCTCGGCGCGCAGAACCAGTTGGGCTTCGGCGGCGGCAACATCGGCAACATCGGGAACCCGTTCGGCAACGGGGCCGGCAACAACCCGCTGAACATGGCGGGCGGGAACATGGGCGGCCCGTTCGGGAACGGTGCGAACATCGTCGGGAACCAGCAGAACCTGGGGGTGGGCGGCGGGATCGCGGGGATCAACGGGGGCAACCTGGGTCAGTTCGGCAACCTCGGCGGCCAGTTCGGTCTGCAGGGCGGCACGCAGGAGGGGCTGCTGATGAACCTGATCTTCGAGACCGTGGCCAAGGGCGAGTGGGCGCAGCTGCCGGGCGGCAACCCGATGCCCGGGATGGGCATGGACGACCAGCCGATCCTGACGGCGCAGCAGCTGAACTCGCTCGGGTACTACCCGCCGGCGCGTGCGCTGGTGGTGCGCGGCACCACCCGTTACCACTCGGCGGCCACGATCAAGCTGAAGAAGCAGGGTGACGGGAACGTGCGTGGCCCGGCCCCGGGGAACCCTGGGGGCGGTGTGGTGGTGATCGGTCCGGGTGGCAACGACCGGCCGGGGGGCGCGCGGGCGGCCGCCGCCGACAAGCCGACCCTCAACAACCCGAAGGTGGACGCGGTGGCGCTCCGCAAGAAGCTCGGCACCGACCCGCGGACGATGTGGAGCAACGCGATCGACTGGACGGTGAGCGACCCGGGTCTGATCGTGGCGTGCGCGGAGTTCCTGATGGAGTTCGACGAGTTCGGCCACGCGGCGGAGGTGCTGAAGGGGAACCTGCGGAAGGGTCTGGCGACGGACGGCTGGGCGCACGAGGCGCTGGCCGTCGCGCTCTCGGCGGCGGGCGGCAACCCGGCCGAGGTGGAGCGCGCGTCGGTGTCGGGTATCGACCTGGAGCCGGGCGACGCGCGGGCGTACCTGAAGGCCGCGCGGGCGGAGGACAGGCTGAAGAACTACGCCCAGGCGGTCGCGTTCTGCGGGCGGGCGAGCGAGTGCAGCCCGGACGACCCGACGCCGTACGCGAACGCGATGGCGTACGTCGAGCGGGCGGCGGTCGAGGGGGGCGGGGGCCTGAGGGCGGACGCCGTGCTGTGGGCCGCCAACGGGCTGCTCGCGCGTGACTGGAGCACCACCGACGGCATCGACTACCACAAGCAGGCGAACGAGCGGCTGCCCAAGCTCGAGGCGCAGCTGAGGGCGGCGGGTCAGCCGACGGACGGGATCCGCAAGGCGATCGTCGAGCAGACCCGGCGGGACCTGGTGATCGAGCTCTTGTGGCAGGGGGGTGCGGACCTGGACCTGGTGGTGGCGGAGCCGACGGGCTCGGTGTGCTCGGCCACGCACAAGCGGACCACCGGTGGCGGGGTGCTGAGGGGGGACCTGCTGGAGCAGTCGGCCCAGAGGGACCGGTCCGAGGTGTACACGGCGGCCAGCGCGTTCAGCGGCACCTACCGGGTGACGGTGAAGCAGGCGTTCGGGCGTCCGATCGGGGGCAGCGCCCGGATCAAGGTGACCCGTTTCAAGGGGACCGCGAAGGAGTCGGTGGACCTGCTCGACGTGCCGCTCGGTGGCGTGCCGGTGGAGGTCAAGCTCGAGGGCGGTTCGCGGGCGGTGCTGGCGACGGTGGGTGAGGAGATCAACGGGTCGGCGGACCTGCGCGGGGAGACGACCGGGGCGGCGCTGGGCGTGGGCTCGAGCGGTCTGGGCGCCGGGTTCGGCGCGGCCGGTTCGGTGATGGCCACGCCGCTCACCTCGTCGGGCGGCCCGGCGCTGCCGGTGGTGGCGGCACCGGCCGAGGCGCGTGTGCCGGGCATCTCTGGGGCGGCCGCGGACATCCGGGCCAGCTACAAGGTGAACCCGGACCGGAAGACGTACAGCGTGACCGTGAACCCGGTGTTCGCGGGCGGCGCCGGCGACGTGGTGCTGCCCCGGGTGCCGCTGCTGCCGGGCGCCGAGAGGTGACCCGCCCACCCGG
>JBJSXS010000009.1:0-4012 GCA_046086545.1 Gemmata sp. | reverse complement strand
TGAACAGCTTCTGACTGCGGGCCAGTTCCTTGGGCGCGTCGGTCGAGGCCTCGATTAACAAGACCTCGACTCCGTTGAAGGTAAGGAACTTCCCGTCGACCAGCGAGAGGGCACCGCCGGAATACGGCATCTCCAACTTCTTCTTCCCCGTCTGCACGTCGAAGCAGTACAGCGGTCCGATCCGGCTCGCGGTGTCGTTGTGCTGAATGCCGAACACGTGGCCCTTCCATGCGACGTAGGAGCAGGTGTAGTTGTCGAGCAGTTTGTCGCGTCACACCTCCTTGACCTCCTCGCCGTTCACCTCGAGGCACACGCCCAGCCCGTTCGAGTTGTCGGGGTGGATGCAACAGATTACGCGGTTGCCGACGACGAGCGGCTCCTGAGCCGTGATCCCTTTGCGCCCCTCCTTGGTCTTCAGGTCCTGGTCGGAGAACTGGTGCTTCCACAGCACCTTGCCCGTGGCGGGCGCGACGCCGAGCACCGCGTTGCCGGACGAGAACACGAGGCAGGGCTTGCCGCCCATCGTGCAAGCGGTCGGGGCGGCCCAGTAACCGCCGCCGATCTGCGCCGACGGGTGGTAGACGCGCCACACCTCTTTCCCGGTCGCCTTGTCGAAGGCGAGCAGGAGGCCCGGCTCCGCGGGCTTGGTGTCCTTCGGCACCTTGTCCGCCGGGATGCGGGCGGGCACGACGACCAGATCGTCCACGAGGAGCGGGGACGCGGCGTACCCGTAGGTCACGGTCTGCGCGCCCAGTTCCTTCATCAGGAGCCTCTGCCAGACGACCGTCCCGGTCGCGGCTTCGAGGCAGTACAGCTCGGCCCCCTGCCCGTACACGTAGACGTGTTTGCCCTGGACCGTCGGCGTCGATCGCGCCCCCGGGAAGCTCTTGTCGATTGAGGCGGAGCTGACGAACTCCCACACCGGCTTGCCCGTCCCCGCGTCGAGGCACTGGACGACCTCCTGGAGCGAGTCCTTCTTGGCCGGATCCTTCGGCAGCAGCCCCAGCGTGTACAGGCGGTCCTTGACCACGGCCACCGACGAGTACCCGCGGCCGACGGGCACCTTCCAGAGCACCTTCGGGCCTTCCGCGGGCCAGCGGGTCAGCCAGCCGGTTTCGCGCGAGATGCCGTCGCGGTTCGGCCCCCGGAACTGCGGCCAGTCGTCCGCATGGGCGGCCGTGGGCCCGAAGGCAACAAGCCACAGGGCAGCGCCGCAAAACACCCGTCGGAAGGCAGTCGTGGTCATGCCGTGCTCTAGTGATTGAACCGGAACTCGGGGCTGTTGAGGAGCGCCCAGACCAGTTGCTGGAGGGCCGCGTCCGGGCGTTCCTTGCGGCGTTCCAGGTACGACTCGAAGAGTTCGTACTCGTCGGCGGACTGCGGGCGGGACAGCACGGCCCAGACGGCCTCGGTGATCTGTGCCTTGCGGTCGGTTGCCTTTTTCAGTGTCGGGAGCAACTGGGCACCGATCGTCTTGTTCAGGCCTAGGTCGTTGCTCAGCCGCATCGATTCCGTGACCGGGATCGGCATGTCGTCCCGTGGGTACTGGATGAGGTTCTCCAACGGTTTCGCGGCAGTCTCGAGGGCGATCAACGCCTTCTCCCGGGCCTCGAAGGTCTTGTCCCGACCGATCTGCGCCGGGTTGTTGGCGAGTTGGAACGAGGTCGCCCACTGCGCCGGGGTCAGCGGCCGGACGGACGCTACCGCGAACAGCTCCAGGGCCGGCACCGGGGTGCCCTTCCATTCGCTGCTGCGGGCGTAGGCCTTGGCGGAGACGAGCCCCGCGATGAGCCGCTTCAGGTCGTACCCGTGGGCGACGAAGTCGCGGGTCAGCCAGTCGAGCAACTCGGGGTGGCTGGCCGGGTTGTTGGCGTGCATCTGGTCCACCCGCATCACCAGCCCGTACCCGTAGAAGCGGTACCAGAGGCGGTTCACCATCGCCCGGGCGAACAGGTCGCGGTTCTCCGGTTTCAGGGCGAGATCTGCCAGCTTCTCGCGGGCACGGAACTTCGCCTGCGGCGGCAGCACCTTGTCCTTGGCGTACGCCTTGCCGAGTTGCTCGATGGCCTTCGACTCCTCCTGAATCGCCTTCGCGAGGTCGGCGGCCGGTTCGCCCTCCCGCTCGACCGTCTGGCCGTTGAGGAACAGCAGCTTGGCCGGGCGGGCGGCGCCGGTCTTGGGCTTGAACTCGGCCGGCTTCACTAACCGCCGGTCGAGGAGGTTGCCCTGGAAGTCGTAGGACGCGGCGAAGAACTCGCGCATCCCGAAGAAGTAGTCCTGGGTGAGCGACTCGATGTACGGGTGGTTGTGGCACTGAGCGCAACTGATGTTCAGGCCGAAGAACACGCTGCTGACGTCCCGCGTGAGTGCGTCGCGGTCCTTGAGCCGCCGCAGGACGTACTGTTCGGGCTTGGCCGGGTGCGGCGCCTCGGCGGCCCCGAGCAGGTCACGGAACATCCGGTCCCACGACCGGTTCTCCTTGAACGCCGCGATGAGGTACGGGCGGACGCTCCCGCCGTCACCGTTGTCGTTGCGGAGGAAGGCGTCGAACTCGTTCGCGTTGTGGCGGATGAACTCGGGAGACGCGACCAACTCGGCGACGAGCTTCTCGCGCTTCTTCGGATCGGTCGAGTCGATGTACTCCCGGGCCTCGGCGGGCGTGGGGATGCGGCCGGCGAGGTCGAGGTAGAGCCGGCGGACGAAGGTCGCGTCGTCGGCCTGCGGCGCGGGCGCGACCTTCGCCTTCTGCAACTGCAGATCGACGTGGTGGTCGATCACGTCGGGCACGGGTCGATCCGCCGGAAGGAGGTCGGCACCCGTTGTGGTGTTGGCGGTAACGCCGACGGCGAGCAGCAGGGCAAAGCGCCACGGTGCGCTGAGAGGCGTGTTCATTGGGGGCCTCGTTGGGTGAGTCGCCAGCAGAACGCCTTCTTGCGGCCGACCGCGACGAGCGTGTCTGCGGTCGCGTTCAGCGCCATGTCGAAGAGGGGAGTGTTCGAAACAATCTCTTGAAGCACCGCCGCCTTCTCGGTGTCAAGGATCACGACCTTCTTCCCCTCGCCGGCGCCGGTCGCGGCGAACAGCCACGGCTGCTTCGCCTGGAACGCGACGGCCTCGAAGAAGGCGTTGACCTTCACTGGGATGTCCTGGGTCATTTTCCCGGCCTTCCAGTCGAAGACCTGCGCGAGGGCCTTGCTGTTGGTGATGGTGGAGGTGTCGCCGGCGATGTTGCCCGCGAGTGCCAGCCGTGTGCCGTCTGGAGAGAACGCCAGTGCGCGGATCCCGCCGTAGGTGTGGCCGTTGGTGTCGGCAGTGTAGAGGTTCGGTGCCCGGACCCGCCCGACCTCCTTGCCGCCTGCCGCGTCCCAGACGACGGCCGTCCCGGTCTGGTCGCCGGTCGCTAGGTGCTTGCCGTCGGGCGAGAAGCGGACGCAGTACAGTTTGGACGCCAGCTCGTACGGGGTGAGCTTGTCGTGACCCTTCAGTTCGTGAACGAGTTTGCCGGATTCCGCGTCCCACACCCGGCAGACCATGTCGTCGCCGGCGCTGGCGACCAACTTGCCGTCCGGGGATGCGGCCACACTGCGAACCCATTTCTTGTCGTGCGCTTCCAGGCCGCGTACCTTCTCGCGGGTTTCGGGATCCCACCAGATCAACTGGTGATCCGAACCGCCCGAGACGAGGTACTTGCCCGCCCGCGCCAGCCCGCTGACGTAGCCGGTGTGAGCGGCCCACGTCACCGGATTTGGTTTCGCCTCGTCGAAGTCGATGAGGTACATCTTTCCGTCCGTGCCGCCGGCCAAGGCCTTGGCCGTACCGGGGACCGGCGCCACGCTCAGGAGGTCGCAGCCCACGCCGACCTCCCGCACCAGCTTGATGTCTACTACCGGCGCCGCGGGCGGCGGCGGATCCTTCTTCGGTTGTGCGTTCATGGAGACGGTTACTCGGCAACGGGGTGCGGGGGCGGTCAGGCGAGGACGGCGGCGACCGGCTCGGTGCCGTAGTCGGTGAG
>JBJSXS010000008.1:0-2355 GCA_046086545.1 Gemmata sp. | reverse complement strand
CAGTGCCACAACCACCCGTTTACGTCCTGGAAGCAGACCGAATACTGGGGCATGGCCGCGTTCTACAGCAAGGTGAAGGCGGACAACCCCAAGAACGCGAATAAGGGCGGCGACAACACCACCATCGGTGTCACCGAAGGGGCCAAGCAGACCAAGCAAAAGGACTTCTTCCCCGAGTCGGCCAAGCAGGTACCGGCGAAGTATCTCGGCGGCGAGTCCCCGACTCTTGGCAATGAGCCGTACCGCCCGGCGCTGGCCAAGTGGATGACCAGCACGACCAACCCGTTCTTCGCCAAGTCGCTGGTGAACCGCACCTGGGCGCACCTGTTCGGCCGTGGGTTCGTCAACCCGGTGGACGACATGCTGCCCGAGAACGCCCCTACGCACCCGGACCTGATGAACGCGCTCGCGCACCACATCGGGACCGCCGGCGAGTTCGACCTGAAGTACCTGCTGAAAGCGATCTGCCTGAGTGAAACGTACCAGAGGACCAGCAGGCCGACGGCCGATAACAAGAACGACAAGGCGTTGTACAGCCACATGGCCGTGAAGGTGTTTTCACCAGAACAACTGTACGACTCACTCGCGGCGGTGACCGGGTCGCAATCCGCTCCCGGCGGGCGGCCCGCGAAGGGCCAGGCGGTGGCTACCAAGGGGCCGCGGCTCGGCGCCCGTGACCAGTTCGTGAATTTCTTCCTGGCCGGGGCCGAAACCACGAGTGCGCTCGACTACGAGACCGGCATCCCGCAGGCGCTGCGCCTGATGAACTCGCCGATTGCCAACAACCCGGCCGCGGTTAACGCCGTTACCGGCAGCGCGACCAGGCCCGAGGACGCCATCGAACGGATCTACCTCGCGGCGCTCTCGCGGCGCCCTACCGCTGACGAACTCAAGAACCTGACCGACTACGTCGCCAAGAACGGCAACCGTCCGGGCTACTCGGACATCCTTTGGGCCGTGCTTAACAGCAGCGAGTTCACGCTGATCCGCTGACGCCGTTGTTCTCTGCACCCGGCCCGGTGAGGCCGGGTGCTTACGGTTCCCGGTCCTGGCTCTGGCTAAAGTCAAACTAGACAATCTTAAAAACCTCCCTCGGAGCTGCTCATGTTCTCAACCAAACTGCAAGACAAGAGTCGGCGCGACGTGCTGAAACTGGCTGCGGCGGGCGTGTTCGCGCCGTCGCTGTCGGGTTGGTTGCCGCAACTGGCGAAGGCCGCGCCCGCCGGCGGAAAGGGTAAGGCCAAGAGCGTCGTCGTGCTGTGGATGGACGGCGGGCCGAGCCACAAAGACACCTGGGACCTGAAGCCCGAGAGCAAGGGCGCCGGTCAGTTCAAGCCGGTCAAGACCGCCGCCCCCGGGGTCGAAATCAGCGAACACCTGCCGAAGGTCGCGGGGCTGATGAATCACGGCCTCGTGATCCGCGGCGTCTCGTCGCCGGAAGGCGCCCACGCCCGTGCGAAGTACTTCGCCCACACCGGTTACCGCGAGGGGCAGGGCGGGGTCACGTACCCGTCGCTCGGCTCTATCACGTCGCAGGAACTGGGTAAGAGCGACAGCCCGATGCCGAACTTCGTTGCCATCGGCGGGCGCAGTTACGGCTCCGGGTTTCTCGGGCCGAAGCACCAGCCGCTCCTCATCACCGACCCGAACCGCGGCGTCGAAGACCTGAAGTCGGCAGTTAGCGACACGCAACTGGGCAACCGCGTGGGGCTGCTCGAAGCGATGGACAAGGCGTTCCACCGCGAATACGGTGCGGACAACATCACCGACCACAAGACCACTTACGAGCGCGCCGTCAAGTTGATGCAGTCGAAGGAGTCGAAGGCGTTCGACATTTCCTCCGACCCGGCGAAGTCGAAGTACGGCTCGGGCCGCTTCGCGGAGGGCGTGTGCATGGCCCGCCGCCTGGTCGAGGTGGGCGTGCCGTTCGTGGAGGTGGCGCTGGGCGGGTGGGACACCCACCAGGACGTGTTCACCCGCGTCAAGAACCTGTCGGAACAGGTGGACGCGGCGCTGTCTGCGCTCATCACAGACCTGAAGGACAAGGGGCTCCTCGACAGCACGCTGATCGTCTGGATGGGCGAGTTCGGGCGCACGCCGAACATCAACAGCCGCGGCGCGAACCCGGGCCGCGACCACTACCCGCGGGCGTGGAGCATCGCCATGTTCGGTGGCGGACTCCGCGGCGGTCAGGTCTACGGTAAGACGGACAAGGAAGGCGCCAGCCCAGAAAAGAAGGTGGCCGTGCAGGATTTCCTGGCGACCGTGTGCGAGCTGACCGGCATCGACCACGCGAAGAAGAACGAGACCCCGACCGGCCGCCCGATCCAGATCGTGGAGAAGCCGCAGCCGTTC
>JBJSXS010000007.1:0-3234 GCA_046086545.1 Gemmata sp. | reverse complement strand
CGGCTCGGCGCCGCACGCGAACGAAGGGAAACACAGCGCGACGGCCAGAGCCGCTCGTAACCGCATTGGGGTCGCTCCTCGGAGTTGGAATTTTGAATGTCCCGCGCGGCCTGGCCGCCGTCAAGCGGCAATCGGCACCGGGCCGCGCCTTCCGAGCCCGTTACCCACGCCCGGGCGTGTTAAAGTACGGGCGGGCACCCCAGAATGTTGCCGATTCGGGAGAGAATCGCGATCAGAGCCGCGGCGTCCAGGGGCTTGGCGAGGTGGCCATGTAACCCACCCCGTGCGGTGGTGGCGACTAGCAGCAGCGGTCGGGAGCCGGCCCGGCCGCGGAGCTACAACCGGTTATTTACGGGCATCATCGGGTCGAGCATGTCCAGCGCGTCGGGCGCGTGTGGCTGGTCGTGCTAAATAAGTCCCCGCACCGGCCGGCCGGAGTCTCGACCTGAACAAGCGCGTGGTAGACCCGCGCGCTGATCACGCCGGTCGACTGTGGATGCGGACGTCAGTGGGAATATCAGTCTCGGCTGGCGGCCGAGCGGGCGCGTTTACAGCCAACACCGGTCGCGCCAAGACCCAGGCACCGTAGCGATCGCGCGCCGCTGCTCGCGCGGTCGCTGCACTTGAATGCGCTGGCCGACCCGGGGCACTCACTTCACCGGCACCCACTGGACTGCGTCCAGCACCACGAATCCGTCGGCGCCATCATTCGTGACGCTGACACTACCGGCCTTGCCTTTCGCGAACTCGAAGGTGCCGAGAGACAGCCACAGCCCATTAATTGGCGGCTTCTTGCGCTGGTCCACCTTCTTCTCGCTGGTCCCGCCAGAGTGCGCGACCGACACCTTCACGTTCGTCGCACGGTTCGCGTTCGCCGAGTATGCCACCC
This sequence comes from Gemmata sp., assembly GCA_046086545.1. Classification (GTDB taxonomy): domain Bacteria; phylum Planctomycetota; class Planctomycetia; order Gemmatales; family Gemmataceae; genus Gemmata. Next base: position 2,345 of record JBJSXS010000007.1, on the reverse strand, counting down.
GCACCTCGTACTTCCCGGCCGCGGGGAGGTCCGGCACGAACTTCGCTGACTGCTTGCCCTGATCTTTGTTACCGTCGTGCCGGTACCCGGTGCCCACATACGGCCCGATGGAGGAACTGCCGGTTTCGAAACCCTTCAACTCCGCGTCCGCGTCGTCCACCACGACCCCGGCGAGGTTCTTGGGATCCGTGCCGCCGACCGACGGCGGGGCCGCGAACTCCAGCACCTGTTTGTCGGCCAGCAGGCGCTTCTTCAGGTGCTCGTAGTCCAGTTTCTGCACGTCCAGCTTCGCGTCGATGGCGAGGCACGCGGCGGTCGCGGAACTCTGGCCCAGCACCATGAACACCGGTTCCATGCGGATCGAGCCGTAGGCGATGTGCGAACTCGAGAGGCACACCGGGACGAACAGGTTGGGGCACTCGCCCGCTCTGGGCACGATGGACTTGTAACTGATGCGGTACGGGCCGCCCGGGGACACCTGCACGTCGCCCTCGTTCTGTACGAAGCCCGCGGGCGTTACGTACCGCGCGCAGTTGTGCGAGTCCATGTTGTACGACCCCATGCCGACCGACATCGGGGTCTCGCGCTTGCGGCGGCAGTCGTTCTCGGTGACCACGTAATCGCTCACCAGCCGCCGCGCCTCGCGAACGTAAATCTGGTGCGGCCAGTGGCCGGTGTCCGTGAACTCGTCCTTCGCCAACCCCCACTTCTCCATCTGGGCGCGCACCCTCTCCGGAACGCGTTTGTGGTTCTGGAGCGACCACATCAGCCCCTGCTGGTAACTCAGGTGCGCGGCAACGATCTTCTCGCGGTCCGCGTAGCTCGCGTCCGGGTAGGCGTAGTTCTGGCCGATGAAGTCGGTGCTGACCGCGTAGTTGTTGTTCGTGTCGGTCTTCCCGTTGGGCATCCGGTCCGGCTTCATCGGGACGCGCAGGTCGCCGGCCTCGTAGTTGCGGAACAGTAGTTCGTACAGCTTCTCGTCGTAGTCCCTGGGCTTCTCGAACGGCACGCGGTTGGCCGGCACGTCGCTCATGCACATGCGGAAGCAGTAGGCTTGCAGGCGCTTGTCCGCCGCGCCGTCGGCCGGCAACTCCCGCTCGACGCCGAACAGCAGCCCGCTCGTCGGGTCGCCGGGCTTCACGAACGGGTCCACCTTCGCCGTGAACCGGTGGCCGTGCTGCTGCCACTTCTTCGCCACCCCGTTGAGCGTCTCGCCGTACTGGTTGTTCGCCTCGCGCCCGGTCGTATAGGTGACACCGGCGCTCGCCATCAGGTCGCCTTCGTAGGTCGCGTCGATGAACATTCTCCCCGCGAACGTCCTGCCGCTCTCGGTGGTGATCGAAAGGATCCGCTTTCCGTCGAGTTTCACGCCCCTCGCCCGGTCCAAGCGCTCTCCGAACACGACTTCGACCTTCGCTTTTCTGAGCATGTCGCGCAGGATTTGCTCGGCGACCTTTGGCTCGAAGGCCCACATCGAATCCTCGTCCTTGCGGTAGAACGGGTACGCCTCGCGCTTCTGATGCACCCAGGCTTCGGGCGCGTCGTAGTGCTTCTTGACGCGCTGGTAGAACTCGCGGGATATGCCCCCGATCACCCTTTTGTCGCCGCTGTCGGTCCAGCCGAGACCGCCGGAGGTGAGACCGCCGATGTGCCTACCGGGTTCGAGCAGCGCGACGGTTTTTCCCATGCGCGACACCTGCACAGCGGCGGCGGCCCCGCTCGCGTTGCCGCCGTAGACCACCACGTCGAAATCGGCTGCGGCGGCAGGTGCGGCCAGCAGCGGGAGCGCGAGAAGTGCTAGCAGTCGGCGCATGAAGTGGCCCCAGGAGGAGGGCTGAGGTAACGGCTCGGGCGGGCGGCGCGTCAGCCGCCGGCCGGGCCGAGCGCTTCGAGCCACACGCGGAGGTCGTTGCCGTACTCGCTGGCCAAGTTGACTTGAACCAGTTGACGGTGGAATGCGGCCGCGCCCTTGCCGCCCAGGTCCGCGGCCTCGGCGTCCGGGAACCGCTTGCGCGGGTCGGCGGCCACCAGCCGCCGGCACAGCCCGACCAGGAGGTCGTTGCCCGAGACCTCAGCCGGCAGCACCGCGTGCAACCGGTGCTCGAGGGTGCGCTTCGCCTCCAGCAGCCCGAGGATGCCGACCGCGCCGTCGAACGGGGAGCGCCCGGCCATCATCTCGACCAGGACGTAGCCGAGGCTCGCGAGGTCCGACTGCGGGGTGAGCGCCGCGCCGTCGAGCACCTCCGGCGCTGTGTACAGGGGGGACCACGCACGGCGACCATCGGCGGACCGGAGGTCCGCGGCCGACCCGATGTCCACCACCTTCGCCGAGCCGGTGCGCTTGA
>JBJSXS010000006.1:0-6007 GCA_046086545.1 Gemmata sp. | reverse complement strand
GGCCGGTGGCGAACACCCGGGGCCACACGTCGCGCTTCACGACGTACCCGGTGGTGGCGAGCCAGAGCGCGACGATCCCCGCGACGACCACACGCGGCGGCATGGCGGCACCACCTTTCGAGACGACCAGGTGCGACACGTGACCGGGGCCCGGGCCGCTGTCCCCAATCATATGTGACTGACGCCGCGGCCGGCGGTGTATTTCACGCCCGAGCCGTTGCCCTTGATTCACTTCCCGGCACAAGGACAATGCCGACTGAGCCATCTCCTGTCCGGCCCGGAGCGAGCCATGATTGTCGGCGTCCCGAAGGAAGTGAAGCAGGACGAGTACCGGGTCGCGATGGTGCCGGCCGGCGTCGAGGAGCTGACGCGGGCCGGGCACACGGTCCTGATCCAGAGCGGGGCCGGCAGCGGCAGCGGCGTCAGCGACGAACTGTACGCCGCCAACGGCGCGCGGATCGTTGCGACGGACGCGGAGGTGTGGGCCCGGGCCGACCTGATCGTGAAGGTGAAGGAGCCGCTGCGCTCGGAGTGGCCGCACATGCGCCCCGGGCAGACGGTGTTCACCTACTTCCACTTCGCCGCCGACCGCGAACTGACCGAGGCCGTCATCGCGTCCGGCATCACGGCCATCGCCTACGAGACGATCAAGGACGCCAGGGGCGCACTCCCACTGCTCACCCCGATGAGCGAGGTCGCGGGGCGCATGAGCATACAGGAAGGCGCCAAGTACCTGGAGCGCCCGTTCGACGGCCGCGGGATCCTGCTCGCGGGCGTCCCGGGGGTGCCCCCGGCGACGGTGTCGGTCATCGGCGCCGGCGTCGTCGGCGCGAACGCGGCCCGCGTGGCCGCGGGGCTGGGCGCGAACGTGTTCATCCTCGATGTGAACCTCGACCGGTTGCGGCACATCGACGACGTGATGCCGCAGAACGTGACCACCGTGTTCAGCAACCGGCTCAACATCCTCGACTGCCTGCGGCAGTCGGACCTCGTCATCGGTGCGGTTCTGATCCCGGGGGCGAAGGCGCCGCACCTGGTCCGTCGCGCCGACCTCAGCGTCATGCCGCCCCGCGCGGTGGTGATCGACGTGGCCATCGACCAGGGCGGGTGCTTCGAGACCAGCAAACCGACCACGCACGCCAAGCCGACGTACATTGTCGATGACATCGTTCATTACTGCGTGACGAACATGCCGGGCGCGGTCGGCCGGACCAGCACCTACGCGCTCACCAACGTGACCCTCCCTTACGCCCTGCAACTGGCCAACAAGGGGCCGCAGCGCGCGGTGAAGGAGAACGCGGCGCTGCTCGCGGGCGTGAACGTGAACGCCGGCAGGGTGACGAACGCTGCGGTCGCCGAAACCTTCGGCCTCGAATGCGTCCCCGCCTGACCGCCAAGTACCGAGAACGACCTGGCCCGGCCACTCTTCGGGGACGAGGTGCCGCCCGGCCGGCGCTCGTCGCCGATCCGGGCGACACCGTTCGCACCGGGCTCACCGGCCCGACGCGGGCGGCGCCCGACGTGCTGTCGCGCCCGCTCCGGCGGCGCGTGGAGGAGATCGTGAGCATCGGCGTAACCGACGCGGCGGCCGAACCCGCCCGGTTCGCGGGCGCACCGTTCGCGCCGCGGCACTGCGACAACCCGAACACGGCACTGGCCGCGCTCGCGGGACTGGTCGTCGCGGCGGAAGCGCTCGTTGTTGAGGAGCGGTCGTGAGCGGTTCGCGTGGCCGGTCGCTCCTCCGTCGCGCGCCCCGCTGGGCGGTGTTCTTCGCGCTCACTTACCTGGGAATCGTCGTCGTGCTCTGGCTCCTCGAACGGAAGTTGGTGTTCGTCCCGTCGTCGCCCGCACAGGCGTGGCTGGAGCCCGAAGACGCGCGCTCGCAAGACGTGACGTTCCTCTCGAGCGACGGCAACACGATCTCCGCGCGGTGGGTCCCGCCGGAGTCGCCGCGGCACGGGGCGTTGCTGCTCGCGCACGGTAACGCCGGGAACCTGACGCACCGCGGCAAGCTGGCGGCCGAGTGGCGGCAGTCGCTCGGGACGGGCGTTCTGCTGTACGACTACCCGGGCTACGGCAAGAGTTCGGGGAAGCCATCTGAAGGCGCGTGTTGCGCCGCGAATGAGGCCGCGTACCAGTGGCTCGTTCGAGAAGCGAGGATCGCGCCGGAGCGGCTCATCATTGGCGGAGAGTCCCTCGGCGGCGGCCCCGCGGTAGACCTGGCTACGAAGCGCGACCACCGCGCGCTGGTGCTCATTTACACCTTCACGAGCCTGCCCGCGGCCGCAAAGCACCGGTTCCCGTTCCTGCCGGTCCACACGCTCATGCGCACGCGCTTCGACAACCTCTCGAAGATCGCGAAGTGCCCGCGCCCGGTTTTCCTCGTCCACGGCACCGCGGACGGCGTGATCCCGTTCGGCCACTCGGAACAGCTCTACTCCGCCGCGAACCCGCCGAAGCACTTCGTGCGGCTCGAGGGCGTGGGTCACACGGCGCTGCCGGGCAATAGCTACTTGCCGGAGTTGGCGAAGTTCCTGGCCGAACACGCCCCGTGATTGCCCTTCGCGCCGCGCTCCCTTGTCGCTATTGGCCCCTCCCAAACTGCCCTGGTTCCGCACGGGAGGTTCAACCATGTTGCTTCGCTCGGTCTCGCTGGCGCTCGCGTTCTCGCTCGCGGTGCCGGCACTCGCGCAGCCGCCGGCGGCCCCGCAGTTCAGGTGGGAGGCCGGCAAGGTCCACGTGTATCGCGTCGTTCACACTACGGTGGTGAAAGAGACGGTGCTCGACGAGAAGACCGAGAAGCCGGTCACCACCGAGAGCAAGACCGGCCTCACGCTCGTCCGCAAGTGGACCGTGAAGGACGTGGACAAGCTCGGCGTCGCGACGCTCGAAATGAGCATCACCGAGATGAAGCAGGAGTTCCGCCAGCCGGACGGCAGCACGACCGCGGTCGATTCCAGCAGGCCGGACGACGCGAAGAAGATGGAGGGGTTCCTCAACAAGCCCATCGTGACCGTGAAGGTGGACGGGCAAGGCAAGCTGCTCGACGCGAAGGCCGCGAGCGGGGCCGCCGCGGCGCGCCTGCAAGCGGAACTGCCGTTCCGGCTCGTGCTGCCGGACACGATGCCCGAGGTTGGCAAGGCGTGGGACCGCCCGTTCGCGATGAAGCTCGACCCGCCGCACGGCACCGGCGAGAGCTACGACTTCGCCCAGAAGTACACCTCGAAGGCGCTGAAGGACGGCTACCTGATCGTTGGGGTGGAGACCGCGCTGAAGGCCCCGCCGAAGTCGGTGGCCGAGCAGGTGCCGCTCGTTCCGATGCTCTGGACCGGCGATGTGTATTTCAACACCGCGGCCGGTAGGTTCCAGGCCGCGCGCCTGACGGCGAAGGCCGAACTGGCGAATTATCAGGGCGAGGGCACTAAGTACGTATACGAAAGCAGTTACGCCGAAGATTCGCTCGAAAAATAGCGCCGATGGGGCGACCTTGTCGGGTAAGCGACACCGTTCCATGAGGAACGTCAGCGGAAATTAGAATGTCTGGCGTTGGAATGACCGCCCACGCCATGCCTGTGTCCTGGCTTCCCCTCTCCCTTCGCGGGAGAGGCACAGGACCCTATCACTCCAGTCCCAGAACCGGACCGCACACCCAACACCCGCGAACGTGCGGCCCTTCGCCTCGGCAGTGCTTGAGGGATGTCCGTGTTGCCGCACTTGGCGTCCTGAATCGCATCGGTGAGAATCGGCACCGCAATGAAATCGTGGGTACCGTTTTCGGCCATTCGTCACTCCTTCGCGCTTTTCTCACAGTGCCCACTGTCCACCTTCGCCAGTTCAGATATTCTCCCTTGAAACCGCGATTGGCGCTCCCTAAAAAAGGGAGGGCGTAGAGGAAGTGCGGGTGTAACTCAGTGGTAGAGTACCTCGTTGCCAACGAGGTTGTCGTGGGTTCAAGTCCCATCACCCGCTCTGATTGACGGGCAGCCCCGAAAGGGTTGCGCATGGAGCCGGGAAGTCGCGGGCTTTCGGCGGGAACTCAAACCCGCCGCCCCAACTTCCCGGTTCGTCGTTTTTGTAGACCACTCGCCGCGCGCACGCGATTCGGCAACACGACGGAGGAGCTGAAATGGCCGACGACGACAAGAAGGACAACATTACGGCCGGGGCCGTTGCCGAGATCGAGGGGGCCGATGCCGCCGCACAGGCGGCGGCCGAAGCCGGCGCCAAGCTCTCGCAGAAGGTGGACATCAGTGACGTCGGGCCGTGCAAGAAGCACGTCAAGGTGACCGTGGACCGCGCGGCCATCGACGCCCGGTTCGACGAGAAGTTCACCGAGCTGACGCAGAGCAGCCAGCCGCAGGTGCGCGGGTTCCGGCCCGGCAAGGCGCCGCGCAAGATGATCGAGAAGCAGTACTACGAGAGCGTCTCCGAGGAGATCAAGTCGCAGGTCCTCATGGCGAGCCTCGAGCAGCTCGCGGAAGACCAGACCATTTCGCCGCTCAGCCCGCCGGAGTTCGACCCGACGAAGGTCGACATTCCGAAGGACGGGGGGCCGTTCGTCTACGAGTTCGACATCGAGGTGCGGCCCGAGTTCGACCTGCCCGAGTACAAGGGGCTGAAGCTCCGCCGGCCGACGCACACCCACACCGCCGACGAGGTCGCGGCCGAGAAGAAGCGCCTGCTCGAGCCCTACGGCCAGTTGGTGCCGAAGGAGCCGGCCGAGGCCGCGCTGTTCGACACGATCACCGCGGACGTGAGCATCGCGTTTCAGGGCAAGGAGATCAACAAGCTCGACGAGGTGCAGATGAAGGTCGAGCCGCAGCTGGCCCTGTCGGACGGCGTCGCGCCCGACTTCGGCGCGAAGATGACCGGGGCCCGGCCGGGCGACGTGCGTGCCGTTGACATCGTGCTGTCGCAGGAGACCAGCACCGAGCAGCTCCGCGGCCAGAAGGTGCAGGCCACGTTCGCCATCAAGGACGTGAAGACCACGCGCCAGCCGGAACTCACGCAGGAGCTGCTCGAGCAGTCGTTCGGGGTCAGCACGCCGGACGCGTTCACCGAACTCGTCCAGGCGGTCCTCGAGCGGCGGCTCGAGTACAGCCAGCGGCGCTCGGCCCGCGAGCAGGTGCTGCAGAAGATCGCGGCCGCCTCGACGTGGGAGCTGCCGCAGGACATGCTCCGCAAGCAGGCCCGCAAGACGCTGGCCCGCAAGGTCATGGAGATGCGCAACGCCGGCATCAGCGACGAGCAGATTCAGGGCCGCCGCCGGCTGCTCGAGCAGGACGTGCTCAAGAGCACCGCGGACGCGCTCAAGGAGCACTTCGTGCTCCAGAAGGTGGCAGAGGTCGAGAAGATCGAGATCGAGGAGGAGGACATCGACGCCGAGATCGACCGCATCGCGGAGCAGTCCGGCGAGAGCTTCCGCAAGGTGAAGGCGCGGCTCGAAAAGGAGGACCTGCTGGAAGCGGTCGCCGCGGACCTGCTGGAGCGCAAGGCGCTGGACCTGATCATCGCGAACGCGACCTTCGAGGATTACGAGCTGAAGGCGTCCGAGGAGCCGGCCGCGGTCGCGACCGTCGAGGCGCAGGCGGCGCCGGGCGCCGCCCCCGCCGAGGGCGAAGCGAAGGGCAGTTGACCCGCTGCGTACAGTACAAATACCCGAACGACGAAGGACCCACCGGTGACTCGCCGGTGACGGGGGGAACGGCTCGCCACCGGTCTTCCCCTTGCGTCACCGGCGGGGCGCGTGTGGGTCGCTCGTCGTTCTCAACGGAGTTGAGCCATGTTCCCACCGTTTGAACCGATGGCCGCGGCCCGCCCGTTCGAGCCGACGCTCCAGCGCGGCCAGTACGCGCGGCAGCGGATGATGACGCTCGGCGACCTGCTGCTGGAGAACCGCATCGTGTTCCTGGGCGCCAGCCCGGACACCGGCGGCAGCCCGGTCATCACCGACTTCCTCGCCAGCATGGTGATCCAGCGCCTCCTGTTCCTCCAGTACGAGAACAAG
>JBJSXS010000005.1:0-2137 GCA_046086545.1 Gemmata sp. | reverse complement strand
CCGTCAAGGCGAACGTCGACGCGGACAACTGGTTCGTGCTGTACATCAACGGCAAGATGACGGCGGTCGACTCCATCGACTTCATCCCACACAACGTGGTGTCGGTGGACATTCTGCCCCAGTACCCGATGACGATCGCCGTCCTGGCGAAAGACAACGCCGACCCTAAAACCGGGCTGGAGTACGGCGACCACATCGGCGACGGCGGCTTCATCCTGAAGTTCGGGGACGGCACGGTAACGAACGCCAAGTGGAAGGCCAAGTGTTTCTTCACCGGGCCGCTCGACCGGGACACGAAGAATCCGAAGGTGCGACACGACCCGATCCCGGACGACTGGTGGGCGGTCAACTTTGACGACTCGAAGTGGGACCTCGCGAAGGAGTACACGGAAGAGCGCGTGAACCCGAAGGAGTCCTTTTACAAGGCAGATTTCAAGGACGCGAAGTTCATCTGGACAGGCGACCTCGATCTCGACAACACCGTGATCTTCCGATACCGGGTCGAGAAACCAGACTGGAAACCGCGCTGGAACACCAAACCTGACCTGGACGTGTCCGGGGCATCCCCGTGGAGGTCGGTCAAATGAGGCGATACCTCTTCCCGGCGCTGGTGGCCGCGGGCCTGCTTGCGGCGCCAGCCGGGGCCCACCCCGGGCACCACCACCCGCCCGACACGCGGGTGTGGAAGGGCGCCGACGGGTTCTTCGAGATCGAAGCATCGTTCGTCCTGGCCCGCGACGGGCAGGTGCGGTTGCTCAAGCCCGACGGCGCGCCCGTGTGGGTGCCGATCGCCAGTCTGAGTGCGACCGATCGGGCGTGGGTGGAGCAGCGCACCGACGAAATTCGGCGCTTGAATAGCGCGGACTCGGTTCCGGCTGCCGACAGCCCCGCGCCGCCCGACGCGGAGGCCACCGCGGCCCCCGTTGCCGCTGGGGTATTCTTGCTGATCGCGCTCGCAGCGGCCGGCGCCACGCTCCGTCGGCAGACGTGCGCGACAACGGGCGCGATTGGCCTCGCTGCCGCTCTGGGACTGGCGGCGACCGCACAGGACGAGAAGACGGCGCCCGCGATCCAGAAGCACTTCGAGCCATTTAAGGACAAGGTCAAGTTCAGGTCGGACGCGGACCACTTCTACGTCGAGTCAAACGGAATGCCGGACCACCGCATGATGGTCGGCATCACCGCGTGGCAACAGCAAGTGCCGGTCCCGCAAGCGTACACCGGCCGCAACGCGTGGCAGATCCCACTGAAGCCGCGGTTCGCCGACAACCCGGTTTCGGCGAAAAAGCAACTGTTTCGCGGGGCCATCGCGCTCGCCGTCAACGGCGTGCCGATCTTCAACCCGATAAAGAATGACGGGAAGACGGACACGTTCATCGCGGGCGAACTCGACGAGTTCGGGGGGCACTGCGGCAGGGCCGACGACTACCACTACCACATCGGCCCAGTGCACCTGGAGAAGGTCGTCGGCAAGGGTAACCCGATCGGCTACGCGCTCGACGGTTACCCGCTGTACGGCTACACGGACGCCGACGGCAAGGAGCCGAACAACCTCGACGAGTTCAACGGCCGCACGGAGAAGGACGGCTACCGGTACTACTCAACTAAGAAGTACCCGTATGTTAACGGCGGGCTGCGCGGCGTGGTAACGGTCAAGGACGACCAGATCGACCCGCAGCCGCGGGCCTATTCGCCTCGTCCGGCCCTCACGCCCCTTCGTGGGGCCAAGATCACCGGGTTCGAGCGCGACGACGAGAAGAAGACGGTGACGGTGAAGTACGAGCAAGGCGGGAAGACCGGGTCAGTGAAGTATACTGCGACCGCCGATAGCTACCAGTTCGAGTTCACCGCGCCCGGCGGCAAGGTGAGCACCGAGTCGTACAAGGTCAGCCCTGACGGCAAACGCCCGCCGCCCAAGAAGAAGGACGACAACCCGCCCAAGAGTGAGGACGCACCGCCGCCGAAACCGAAGGACGGGTTTACACTGACCAGCCCGGCGTTCGAGCACAAGGGGAAAATGCCCGCGGAGTTCACCGGAGACGGAGACGGCGTGTCGCCCCCGTTGAAGTGGTCTGGGGCGCCCGCAGGGACGAAGTTCTACGCGCTTACTCTCTGGCACAAGCCGCAACCGGCCGGC
>JBJSXS010000004.1:0-3748 GCA_046086545.1 Gemmata sp. | reverse complement strand
GCGTGCTGCGCGAGTGCCGGCTGTGCGTGCAGTAACGCCGCCGCGGTCATGAGCGGGAGGAGCGCTGTGATGCGCGGTACGGGACTCATCATGAAGCAAACCCCTGGTGCGAATCACGCGGCACGGGCGGGCGCTGCACCGGGCCCGCGGGTCCGGCGGAACGCCTCAGAAGCTCGATCGTCCTCCACCCGCCTGGGCGCTACGCGCGCGGGTGGGCCTTCTGGTAGCTCTTCTGAAGACGCTGAGTGGTCACGTGCGTGTAAACTTGTGTCGTCGCCAGGCTCTTGTGCCCGAGCAGTTCCTGAACCCCGCGAATGTCGGCGCCCGCGTCGAGCATGTGCGTGGCGAAGCTGTGCCTGAGTGTGTGCGGACTGGTGCGCGGGTCGAGGCCCGCGGCCCTCAGGTGCTTCTCAAGTTGACGGCCGACGCTGCGAGTTGTGAGGCGCCCGCCGTTTTGGTTCAGGAACACCGCCTGCGTGTCTTGAGCGGTTCGGGCGAGCAATTCGGTGCGGTCGTCCAGCCACCGCCGGACCGCCCTCACCGCGTCCGGACCGAGGAGCGCGAGCCGCTCCTTTTTCCCCTTGCAGCGAACCGTGATGATTCCATCATTCAAGTCGATGCTCAGAAGATCCAGACCCACGAGTTCCGATACGCGGATTCCCGACGAGTACAGCGTCTCCAACATGGCACGATCGCGCCGCCCCGACCAATCGGCGTCAGGGGGCGCGGTCAGCAACTTCTGAACGTCCGCGAGGGTCAAAAAGTGGGGGAGCTTTTTGTCCAGCCGGGGCCCGCGCAGACCCTGTGCGGGGTTCACGGTGAGTACCCCTTGGCGACACAGGTACTTGCCGAACGAGCGGATCGCGGCCAGGCGCCGGGCCACGGTGGTTTTCGCGTACCCTTGTTCGTGCAGCCACGACACAAACGAGCGCACCAGCCGGGAGTTCCAGTCCGCCGGTAGCACTTGAGACTTCTTGAGGTGTTCCCGTGCGAACTCGAGCGCCTGCGACAGGTCTTCGCGGTACGACTTGACGGTCTTGTCGGACGCGTTCTTCTCGAGCGCGAGGTGGGTCAAGAACTCAGCGAGGCCTTCTTCGAGAGTCACGGTTCGTTCCAGCGGGCGGCATCGGTGCCGCTCCGCGCGGCAGAACACCGGTGTCGGGTTTTCAGAAACCGTCCGGCTCCGCTTGGCGGATGGGAATTTACCGGTCCAGTAGCGCCGCCTGGTCCGCTTGAGTCTGCGGGTTGCGCACGCGCTCCGTGAGCACGGCCGCATCGAACCAGTTGAGCGCCACCGCTGGGTCCGCGGCCTTGTCGCGGATCGCGTCGATCAGCGCACCCGTGCTGTTGTCGTCGTAAACGAAAATGAATCGCTCCGTGCCTTTGATGAGAGCGAGGACGTTCAACTCATGTGTCACGGCCGCCCCTCAGACAGGGTACGATGTATCTTTCTCTTGATCGGCGCGGTCACAATCTGCCCTGCAGCGAATCCGGGCCCCAACTCCCAGGAGGCCGGGCGCGCTCCTCTCTGACCGCTACAAGCCCTCCGAATCCCCTTCAGAACTTCCGAGAGTAGCTTTCTTCAGTCCAGGACAGGTGCCTTGCCCGATTACCATCCTGCAAGTAAACTGATGACAGGTATTACGACGTTATCCCGCGCTGTGTGGAGAACCACAATGAATCGCGGACAAATCTGGCTGAAAGCCGCGGTCCTCGGGGTGCTGGCCGCCATTCCGCTATTGTTCTTCGGGTGCAAGCGCGGCTCCGAGCAGACCGCCGACGCGTGGCCCGACCGCCCGGGCAAGCGCATAGTGGTATCGTTCGCACCGCTGTACTGTTTCGTCGCCAGCGTCGCGGGCGACGACGCGGTGGTCAAGAACACGATGACCTCCAGGGGCCCGCACGACTTCGACCCGACCGCCGATGATGTCCGGCTGGTGACCAAAGCGGACTTGTTCTTCGTGGTTGGGTTGGGGCTGGACGATCACCCCGCCGAAAAGATGCGCGACGGGTCGGGGAACACAAAGCTGAAGGTGGTCAAACTCGGTGACAAGATTGACAAGAAGTTCCTGTGCGAGGGGAAGTGCACCCACGGCCCCGAGCACGGCGACCACAAGCACGACACGGACCCGCACGTGTGGCTCAGCCCCGATCACGCGGCGCTGCTGGTCGGCTTCATCCGCGACGAGTTGAAGGCCGCCGACCCCGAACACGCGGCCGGGTACGAGAAGCGCGCGGCCGATTACATTGTGAAGCTCAAAGCGCTCAAGCAGTACGGCGCGGACAAGTTCAAGGACAAGACCGACAAGCGCCTGGTCTCGTTCCACGACTCGCTCGCGTACTTTGAAGAGGCGTACCAGCTCGACGTTCGCGGGGTGCTGACCAAAAAGGCCGGGCAGGAGCCGGAGGCGGCTGAGATGACGGAGCTGATCCGCCTCTGCACGAAGAAGACCGCGCCCACCCGGGTGATCGCCACCGAACCACAGTACTCGCGCAGCAACTCGGGCGAACAACTCCGCAAGGAGCTGCTCAACAAGGGCGTCGCCGAGCCGGTGCTGGTCGAGTTCGATCCCTTGGAGACGGTGAAGCCGGAAGACCTCAAGCCCGACTGGTACGAGGCCAAGATGCGCGAGAACATCGACGCGCTCGCGAAGGCCATGAAATGAAGCCGGACGCACCCGCACGGCCGCTGGTGTCTCTGCGAGACCTCCGGGTCGAACTGGGCGGCAAACCGATCCTCCGCGGTCTGAGCGCGAACATCAGCCGCGGGCGGATCACCGCGCTCATCGGGCTGAACGGCTCGGGGAAGACCACCCTTCTCCGGACGCTGGTGAACGAGTACCCGCACAAGGGCGAAATCAGGTTCCACTGCGGGCACGACCACTCGAAGCCGTACCCCGAAGCCATCGGTTACGTACCGCAGCGGCTCACCCTCGACGCGCGGCTCCCGCTGACGGTGGGCGACTTTCTCGCGCTCACGCTCTCGCGCCGTCCGCTGTTCTTCGGCATTTCACAATCAACTCGAGCGAAGAGCATCGCCATGCTCGAACGGGTTGGCCTGCCGGAGTGTTTGGAGGTGCCGGTCGAGGGGCTGTCCGGCGGCCAACTCCAGCGGGTGCTGTTGGCGCTGGCACTCGAACCGCAGCCGGAACTGCTACTGCTCGACGAACCGGCGGCGGGTATCGACTTCCGCGACCAGAAGAAGTTTTACGAGCTCATCGCGACCATTAATCGGGAAACCGAAGTAACGGTGCTGCTCGTGTCCCACGACCTGGGAATGGTGCAAACTTACGCGCACGACGTCTTGTGCCTGAGGGGCGGCGCGATCCAGTGCCAGGGGCCGCCGTCCGAAACGCTCACGCCCATCAACATGTCACTGGTGTTCGGTGCGGAGATCCACATGTTCCCGCACCGCTTCGGAACGTAGTGATCAGGGCTCAGTGTTCGTTCAAGCGCGGCGCTTCGCCCGGGAATAGTGGCTTGCACTGAAATCGAAACACTGAGAAATGGATTCCTCAGGCCAGCGGCGGCCAGTCTTTCGCAACGCCCTCGCGCTCTATCAGTTCCACCTGTTCCTTCGTAATGTGGAACCGAGAAGCGATCTCCTTCTTGGACTCGGCGACCGTAACGGTGCGGGTGTCCTGCACCTCTACCAGCGCGTGGAAAATCGACTTCCGTTCCTGTACTGTCAGGCTCTTCGCGGACATTTGGTCGCTCCTCCTGTTGTTTAGGCAGACGTGTTCGCAAG
>JBJSXS010000003.1:0-3753 GCA_046086545.1 Gemmata sp. | reverse complement strand
TTCTCGGCGAGGGCCAGCGCGTCCACCGGGCCGCCGCTAACCCCGGCCCGTTCGAGCATGCCCGCGATCATCCGGTCGATGACCTCGACCAGTTCTTCCTGTGAGAAGTCCATACCCGGAAATGTAAACGCAACCGCTGCGGAGGGGAAAGTCAGAAGCGCCGCAGCGCGCGCCCGCACCTTGCTCTAATCTCTGTGGCGATGCAGCCCCAGCCCTCTCGCACGGCTCGCGAAGTGACGGGCTCAGCCCGGCCGAACGGGCGGCCGCGAACTCGCCCTCCTTTGCAGCCGGAGGGGCCGTTGGCATCGCGGACAGCGATGCGTGTTGAGCGACAGGTTCAACTCGTACAAGAACGGCGAATGAAGTATGGAGGTTTGCTGTGCCGGGCCGATGTCCGGCGCTCCGTTCGGGTCAGGGCGGCGGCGAGTTGTAGAACGTGCTCGGGCGACCGGCGGTAACAGGCGTCTGAAAAAGCCCGGGAGCCGGAACGTCGGGCCCCGGTTCCCGGGCAACGGCGGCTCACGGAATCCAATTGGTGTCGGCCCCGACCGCGGCGCAGAACTCCGCGAGCAACTTCGCCGCGTTCGTAAGGTCATCCAGGTGAACCACTTCCACAGGACTGTGCATGTAACGGTTCGGGATGCCGATCAAGCCCGTTGCAACACCTTCACGCGCGATTTGAATCGCGTTCGCGTCGGTGCCGGTCGCTCGTGGGGTGCCGCGTACCTGAATCGGGATGTTGTGCGCCTTCGCGGTTTCCTCGAGCAGATCGAACACACGCGGGCTAATGTTCGGCCCGCGGTACACGACGGGCCCGCCGCCGCACTTGATGTCGCCCTGCGTCTTCCTGTCGTTCCCGGGCGTGTCGGTGGCGTGCGTCACGTCCACCGCGATGCCCACCGTGGGGTTGATGGCATACGCAGCGGTCGTCGCCCCGCGAAGGCCGATTTCCTCGGCGACCGTGGAGACGCCGTACACGCTGGCCTTGAGCGTGCGCCCGTGGAGCAGCCGCACGGCTTCCATGCAGACCCAGAGCCCCACTTTGTCGTCCATCGCGGGGCTTGCGGCCAGCCCGTTGCGCAAGGGCCGGTAGCCGAGCTGGAACGTGAGCGGGTCGCCGCAGCGCACCAGCGATTCGGCTTCCTCCTTGTTCTTCGCGCCGATGTCCACCCACACGTCCGCGAAGTCCGGCACCTTCGTCCGCTCTTCCGGCTTGAGCAGGTGAATCGCGCGGCGCGCGACAACCCCATGAATCGGTCCGCCCTTGCCCCAGACGGTGAGGTGCTGCCCGAGCAGGATCTGCATGTCCCAGCCGCCGATGGGCTGGATGTAGAGGTAGCCGTCTGAATCGATGTACTGCACCATGAGGCCGATCTGGTCGCAGTGCCCGGCGAGCATGATTCGCGGGGCGCCGTCGCGCGCTTCGGGAAAGCGCGCGGCGAAGACGTTGCCGTGCGAGTCGGTGCGCACCTCGTCCGAGCACGGCTTCATGCGGTCGCGAACCACTTGCTGGATCTGCTGCTCGAAGCCCGACGGGCTGGGCGTTTCGAGCAGCGCCTTCAAGAACTCGTGCGACGTGTGTTCCACTATGAGCTCCTGGCGAACCCCGTCCGCGGGGGCGGCGGTGGTGGTTTACGGTGATCGAGACCGGCGCCCCGCCCTTGCGGGTACGGTGCGCCTCAGTGCCGGAAGTGCCGGACGCCGGTGAACAGCATCGCGATGCCGTGCTGGTCGCAGGCGGCGATGCTGTCGGGGTCTTTCACGGACCCGCCGGGTTGGATCACCGCGGTGACCCCGGCGGCGGCGGCGGCGTGGACGTTGTCCGGGAACGGGAAGAACACGTCCGACGCCAGCACCGAGCCGCGCGACTTGTCCCCGGCCTTCTTCACCGCGATCTCGACCGACACCACGCACGACATTTGGCCGGCGCCTACTCCGACGACCTGAGTGCCCTTCGCCAGAACGATGGCGTTGCTCTTCACGTGCTTGCACACGAGCCACGCGAACTGCAGCGCGTGCTGCTCGGCTTCCGTCGGCTGGCGCCTGGTGACGCACCTCCACTTTGCGGGGTCATCGGCGCCCGCGTCGCGGGTCTGCACGAGCAGCCCGCCGTCAACGCGGCGGTAGTCCAACCCTTGCGGGCAGCCCGACAGCGCGCCGGTCCTGAGGAGGCGGACGTTCTCCTTCCACTTCCGCAACCCGTCGAGCGCGTCCGGCTCGTACTCGGGCGCGACGATGCACTCCACGAACCGCTTCGCCTTCGGGTCCATGATCGCACACGCGGTGTCGACGTCGACAGGTCGGTTGAGCGCGATGATGCCGCCGAACGCGGAGAGCGGGTCGCCGTCCCACGCCTGGAGGAAGGCGTCGGCGAGCCTCGCCGACGCCGCGGCGCCGCACGGGTTGTTGTGCTTCACCACCACGCACGCCGGGCCCGCGAGCTCCCGCGCCAGGTTCAGCGCCGAATCGAGGTCGAGGATGTTGTTGTAACTCAGTTCCTTCCCGTGCAACTGCTCGGCGGTCGCGACGCTAGGGTGCCCGGACAGGTCCGTGTAGAACGCCGCCTTCTGGTGCGGGTTCTCGCCGTAGCGGAGCTTCTGTACGGGCGTGAACAGGAGCGGCAGAACCGCTGGCTCGTCGAACCGCACCCCGCCCGCCGCTGTGCCCGTCAGGAAGTAGTTCGCGATCGCGTGGTCGTATCGCGCGACGAGCGAAAACGCCCCGCTCGCCAACTCCTTCCGCGACTGGAGGGTCAGGCTGCCGCCGTGCCGCGCCAGTTCCGCGAGAACCGCCGGGTACGACAGCGGATCAACGACAACCGCCACACCCGCGAAGTTCTTCGCGGCGGCTCGGACCATGCTCGGGCCGCCGATGTCGATGTTCTCGACCGCCTCGGCTTCGGTCACGCCGGGTTTCGCAACGGTCTGCTCGAAGGGGTACAGGTTGCACACCACGAGGTCGAGTTCAGGCAGTTCGTGCTGCGCAAGGGTGGCCATGTGTTCGGGCCTGTCGCGGCGGGCGAGCAACCCGGCGAAGATCGCGGGGTGGAGCGACTTCACCCGCCCGTCGAGCATCTCGGGGAACTTGGTGACCTCCGCCACGTCCTTCACCGGCAGTCCGGCGTCCGCGAGGAGCTTCCGCGTGCCGCCGGTGGCGATCAGTTCGACCCCGTATGTGGTGGACAGTTCGCGGGCGAAGTCGGCGAGCCCGGTTTTGTCGGAAACGCTCAGCAGCGCGCGGCGGATGGGACGCAGCATGTTTGGGTTCCTTTCGCGGAGAGCGTTGTTCTATGCCTTGCGCAAAAGCTGAACCACCTTGCCCGTGTGCCGCACCGAGACCCCGCCGGGGAAGTCGCACGCAGGGCCGTTACGACACGCAACTTCGACCGCGCGCTCCCAGGACTCGAACGTCATGTCCGACACCGGCCACCCCTCGCGCTCCCACACGAGCCGCAACAGCGCGCGGATGAGGCACCGCGACGACCCGAGCGCGGCGGCGTCGAGGATTACGGCGTGGGGCGCTCGCGGGCGCTCGGCCCTCGCGAGCAAGTCGGCGGCGGCGCTCACCAGCACCTCGTGCGCTTCGGACGCGTGCCCCGCGAGGTGGCTCAGGGCGCTCACTATGTCCGGGTTGAACGTCTTCAGCAGCGGGAGCAGTTCGTGCCGGATGCGGTTGCGCGTCAGCTTGGTGTCCGCGTTCGTGCTGTCCGTGCGAAAGGGCTGGTTGATCGCGTCGAGGTGCGCGAGGACGTCG
>JBJSXS010000002.1:0-2381 GCA_046086545.1 Gemmata sp. | reverse complement strand
TGTGGTGGTCGCGCCCGGCGCCGCCCTTCCCCTGGAACATCGGCGTGCGGCCGAACTCCCCGCCCCAGATGATGAGCGTGTCGTCGAGCATGCCTCGCTTCTTGAGGTCGGTGAGCAGCGCCCACGTCGCGCGGTCGGTTGCGCCGCAACAGATTCCCATGAACCGCGCCAGATCGCCGTGGTGGTCCCAGTCGCGGTGGTAGAGCTGAATGAACCGCGTGCCGCGCTCCGCGAGCCGACGGGCCATCAGGCAGTTGGACGCGAACGACCCGTCGCCCGGGGTCGCGCCGTACATCTCGAGAACGTCCTTCGGCTCTTTCGATATGTCCATCAAGTCGGGCACGCTCGCCTGCATCTTGAAGGCCATCTCGTAGGCCGCGATGCGTGTTTCAACCTCCGGGTTCTTCGCGGCTGCGTTGCGGTGCCGGTCGAGTTCGCCGACCGCGCCCACGAGGTCGCGCTGCTGCGCCTCCGACACGCCCTTCGGGTTGCGGAGGTAGTACACCGGGTCCCCGGTGGAATTGAACTCGACGCCCTGGAAGCGCCCGGGCAGGAACCCGGTGCCCCACATGCGCTGCGAAATGGGCTGCGGGTTGCGCCCGGCGAAGCTGGTCATCACGACGAACCCCGGGAGGTCTTCGGCCTCGCTGCCCAGCCCGTAGGTGACCCAACTGCCGAGGCTCGGCTTCCCGCTGACCGCGGTGCCGGTGTTCATCATCGTGTGCGCCGGGTCGTGGTTGATCTGGTCCGTGACCATCGACCGCACGACGGCGATGTCGTCGGCGAGCTTCGCGTGGTACGGCAGGAAGTCGCTGACCCACTGCCCGCTCTTGCCGTGCTGTTTGAACTTGGTGAGGTGCCCCTGCACCTTCAGCTTCGCGCCTTGCAGCTGCGCGATGGGCTGCCCCTTCGTGAACGACTCGGGCATCGCCTGCCCGTCGAGCCTGTCCAGCTGCGGCTTGTAGTCGAACGTTTCGAGGTGGCTCGGCCCGCCACTCATGTACAGGTAGATGACCCGCTTGGCCTTCGGCGCGTGGTGCGGCAGCCCCGCGAGCCCGCGGTACTTCTCGGCGCCCCGGGCGTCGCGCGCGAGCAGCGAGCCGAGCGCGAGGGGGCCGAGGCCGAGGCCGGCGGCGCTGAGGAACGCGCGGCGCGTGGGTGCGTGGAACGGGGTCACGGTCGTCACTCCCGCGTGATGGTTTCGGACAGGTTCAGCAGGGCGCGGGCCACCCCCGCCCACGCCGCCAGTTCGGTTGCGTCAGCGCCCTTGGGCAGCGGCGACAGCCCGATCTTGAGCAACTCCGCGGCCGCCCGCGGATCGGCCTTGTACGCGGCACGGTTCTTCTCCAGTACCCGCGCCAGCACTTTTGCTTCGGTCTCGTCGGGGGCGCGCGAGGTCACTTGCCGGAACGCGAACGCGACGCGCTCGACGTCGGTCTCGCCGCCCTCCGCGAGTGCGCGCTGGCCGAGGACGCGGGCGGCCTCCACGAAGGTCGGGTCGTTGAGCAGCACGAGCGCCGCGAGCGGGGTGTTGGAGCGCGCCCGCTGGGCGGCGCACTCCTCGCGGGTCGAGGCGTCGAACGCCTTCAGCATCGGGTGCAGGTACTGCCGCTGCCAGTGGACGTACACGCCGCGGCGCCACTGCCTCGCGTCGGCGTCGCTGACGTACTCGCGCTTCGGGAAGTTGAGGTGCTTGTAGAAGCCCGCGGGCTGGTACGGCTTGGCGGTCCGGCCGCCGACGTCGAGCGTTAGCAACCCACTGACGAACAGCGCGCCGTCGCGAATGCTCTCGGCCGGCAGGCGCCACGTGCTCTGGTGCGAGAACAAGCGGTTCTCGGGGTCGCGCTCCTTCAGCCCCGCCGGCCCCGCCGACGATTGCTGATACGCGCGGCTCAGCACAATCAGCTTCACGATTTGCTTCACGTCCCACTGACGCGCAAAATCGAGCGCCAAGCGGTCGAGCAGTTCGGGGTGAACCGGCGGTTCGCCCTGCCCGCCAAAGTCTTCGAGCGACTTCGACAGCCCGGCACCGAAGAACAGGTACCACAGCCGGTTCACGAACACGCGAGCCGTCAGCCCGCCGGCCCCGTCCTTCGGGTCGGTGAGCCAGTTCGCGAGGTCGAGGCGCGTCGCGCGCCGGTTCACCGGCAGCTTGCCCAGGAACGCCGGAACCGCCGGTTCGGCCACGGGTCCGGTGTCGTCGAGCCAGTTGCCGCGCGGCAGCACGCGCACCGTTCGCGGCTCCGCGAGCGCCTGCGTGACCATCACGAGGCGCGTCGCCTTCTTGAGCGCGTCGCGCTCTTTGGTGAGGGCCGCGAGTTCCTTCTTCTGCGCGTCGCTCGCGGGTTGCTTCTGCACGTCTGCGATCTGCGCGTCCAGTG
>JBJSXS010000001.1:0-4679 GCA_046086545.1 Gemmata sp. | reverse complement strand
GGTTCTTACGCCTTCACCGTCTCGCCGGCACCGTGGTTCGCCCCGCTCCTGTTCGCGGCCTCGATGAACGCGACGATTTCGATGGTTTCGGCGATGTCCAGCGGCGACTTGCCGGTCTTGAACATCTCCACGATCTTCTTGAGCAGCTCGCGGTATATGAACTTGGTGCCGATGGCGACCGGCTGCACAGCTTTCTCGCCGAACCCCACGAACCCGTACCCGCTCGCGCCCTTGCGGATGCCGCGTACAGTCGCCATCCGCCCGTCGCCCCAGTGCCCGGTCACGGTGTCCGTGTCCTTGTCGTGCGTGCAGGTGACGCGCTTGCACCCCGGGCCCATGAGCGCGTACAGCACCTCGACGGGGTGAATGCCGTAGTGAAACAGCCCCGCGTTGCGCTCCGGAACCGGAGACGCCGACGCCGGGCCGTACACCATGCACCCGACCACCTTGCCCTTCTTCGCGTCGCCGAGGTAATCGACCACCTCGGGCGCGTACCGCAGCGACGACGACGAGAAGATCGGCAGCTTCTTCTTCGCCGCCAGTTCGGCCATCCTCTTGGCGTCGTCGAGCGAGCACGCGTACGGCTTGTCGATGAAGCACGGGACGCCAGCCTCGAGGAACGGTCTCGCCCGCTCGTAGTGAACCGTGCCGTCCACCGCTTCGATCAGCATGCCGTCCACTTTGCCGATCATGTCCGCGGGCTTGTCGACCAGCGCGACGCCGAAGTCCTTCATCTGCTTCGTGAAGCCCTCGACGCGCTCGGGCTACAGCTTCGATTCGCCCGGGCACCCGACGACGATCTTCGCCCCCTCGACGAACTGCTCCTGGTCCTTGCCGAGCTGGTTAAGGCGCTTGGTGAACTCGACACAGTGCGACGTGTCGAAGTCGAGGATGCCGAGCTTGATCATGGGTAGGAGCCTTTGTGGTTGGGGCCGGTCGCGGGCGGGCTACTCGCGTCGGAGGGCGGGAATTACCGGAACCCGCAGGATACCGGCGGTGGCGGCGGACGCCACACTAAACCCGACGATCAGCACCAACCCCAACAGCGCGGCGAGCCTGGGCCACGGCACCGCGGCTCCGCTCGCGACGTGCGGCGCGACGGACGCCAGCGCCGCCAGCACCCCGGAGCCGAGCCCCACGAAGAGGAGAAGGGCGTTCTCGACCAGCACGAGGAACTGAAGGGCGAGCGGGCGGTAGCCAACGGCGCGCAGCAAGGCGAGTTCGCCCAGGCGCTCCCACACGCCGCGCAGCACCACCACCGCGAGGCCGAGCACGCCGAGCAGCAAACCAAACCCGCCCAGGAGTTGGAACGTCGAGAGGTACGCACCGATGACCGCCTGGAACGACGCGACACGCTCCCGCGCCGGCGTGACGGCCAGCCCGTTCGCGCGGAACCCGATTTCGAGCGCCCGGCTTATTGCTTTTTCCTTGTCGGGCTGGGTGCGGATCAGGAACGCGCGGTACCCGTGCTGCTTCGGGAACGCCTTCGCGAACGCCGCCTCGCCGGTAATCAGCTCGCTCTGGAACGGGCTGTCCACGATGGTGCCGACGATCCGGAACCGCACGTCCACTCCGTCATCACCGGGCACGGTGAACTCGTCGCCCACCATTTTCTTGAGCATCCACTGGGCGGTGTTGTTTTCGCAGAGCACCGGGACCGCGCCGTTCGGGGCGGGCTTCAGCAGCAGGACCCAGGGGTTCGCCCTCTCTTCCGGCGTTTGCGCCTCGGTCATGTAGAACTTGAACCCCGCGCGATTCACGAGCGAGTCGGGAACGCCGAGGACTCGCGGGCGCGCCGCCTGGAACAGGTTCATGCAACTCGCGTCGTCCCCGCCGCGCACGCGCAGGGGGTAAACTTCCTCCAGGCCGCTAGCGAGGGCGGCCTTCGCGGCACGGAACGCGTCTGGCTCAGGCGCGTCCACAGCCGCGCCGCGTGGGGTGTACGCCTTCCGAAGTTCGCGCTCCAGGTCCGCGCGCCCGAGGCCGGAGTCGAACGGCTGGAACAGCGGTACGTCCGTTTCGCCGATCAGGTTGAACCCGCCGCTGCCACCGGTTTTCTCGGAAAACTCCTTGTCGGGCTGCCGCCGGAAACTCTCGACCGCGACCAGCAGGAACGCCGCTGCCGCGAGCAGCGCTGCGGTTAGCATGCTGCGGGCCGGGTTGCGAGCGGCGTTGCGTGCCCCGAGTTGCGCGAGTGCCGGCGCGCCCCGTCCGTTGACAACACCGTGTCGGGTCCGGCGCATCCAGAAGGACGTGCCCGCGAGTGCGGCGGTCAGCAGCAGCGCGCCGCCGCCGAAGAACGTCATCGCGCGGAAGTCAGGGTTCTGCACCGCCCCGCCCGCTCCGACCAGCGCGACTCCCGCGCCGAGAGCCCCCGTCGCCAGCCACTTGGTCAGCCGCGCCGGCGGCTTCAGGGCGTCGCCCGCGGGGGCAGTTTCACCGCGCAAGAGCGCTGGCGGGGTAACTTTCGCCAGCCCGCGGAGCGCCCACCACAATGCGAGGAGGGCCATCAGCACCGTCGCGAAGAACCCGATCGCGAAGGAAAGAGGAGCGGCGTGCGGTTTGAAGTACGCTTTCACTCCGGCGTCTGGCCACAGGTCGAGCAGCACGAGGAGCAGCAGGCGGTTGTACGCGACCCCCGCGGCGAGGCCGAGCGCGGCGCCGGTGGCCGCAACCGCCGAACCTTCGGCCAGCAACAGCCGGCGTACGCCGCGAACGGAATAGCCGGCCGCGAGCAAGAGCCCAACCTCCTTGGCGCGCCGGTCTAGCGACAGCCGGAACAGTAGGCCGACCAGCATGAGCGCCGCGGCGATCAGGAACAGGCTGAACCCGAGAAACAGCCCGCCGAAGTCGGTCCCGCCCTTGCTCGCCGTGAGCAAGCGGGCGCGAACGGGATCGAACTCCAGGCCCGCAGCCTTCGGGTCGAGGTGTTTGAGGACAGCGGCGCGCGTCCGCTCGGTCAACGCCTCCAGCGCTTCGCCCTTCGCGGGCGCGAGGCGAACGGACGTGTCGGACCCGTACCGGCTGCCGAACAGTTTGCGCGCCGTCGCGAGGTTCACGTAGGCCATCGGGGTGGCCTTGTTCGTGTTGAAGAAGGTGCCGCGCGGGTGCGGGGTCGGCTTCTCGGGCACGCGGGCGCGGATCTGTTCCCCGGGCAGCACCGGGGGCCGGTCCCAGTTGAAGAGGTTCGCGCTCGCGTCGGTCACACCCCGGATCTCGGGCGTCAAGTCCTTGTCGCGCGCGGCGCCGGCGAGAGGGACGTACCCGCGGAGCGTCAGTTTCGCCTCCTTGAGACTCCCCTCGCCTTCCACCTCGGGGTCGTAGTATGTCATCCGCAACTCGGTGCCCGGGGCGAGGCCCTTGAGCTCCGAACCCGGCCAGTCGAGCAGAACGACATCGTAGTCGCGCAGCGACTCGATGCCTTTGGGGAGGAACGGTCCGAGCGGCTCAGACGCACCCGGGTTCAAGCCGGCGACGATGGGGTACGGGAGCTCTTTTTTGTCCGCGCTGAGCGTGTCGGCGACGTAAACCACCGTGGGCTCGGCGGTGACGCCGAGGTCGCGCGCGGCCGCTTCGACCGCCGTGACCGTGCCCGGCGTGAGGATCAGTTCGCTCGATTCGACACTGAGGTACTTGCGCCGGTCGATCTCGCGGAACTTCAGTCCGAAGTCTTCGGCCCGGAGTCGCCCGCGCAGGGCGCGGTTGAGCTCGTCGGTGGTCGCGCCGCTCGCGAGCAGCGCGGTCACGGTCGGGTCGTCCGCGTCGCCCGTCGCGAGCCGCGACGCCGCCCGCAGCGGCACGAAGACGTTCAGCGGTGCCGCCGGGTTCGGCGTCAGGTTGAAGTCATTCTCCTTCGCGTCGGCGGGGAGCACCGCGACGACCGTGAACAGGTCGGTCGCGGTCACGTCGGCGCTGTCGCGCTTGGCGAGCGAAGACGAGCGCGGCAGTTCCGAGAAGCGCTCGACTCCGAGCCGCACCTTGTCGCCCGCCTTCGCGCCCAACTTCTCCGCGACGCGGGCCGACAGCACCGCCTGCCGCCCAGCGGCTTTCCAATCGACTTCCGCCGCGCCAGCAGGCGCGAACCGGTCGTCCACGCCGAGAACGGAGACTTTACCCAGGTACGGCGCGGTCGCCGGGTCGCCGTCGGCCTGTGCCGAGCCGGGCAGCAGCAGCACCGGCGCGACCTGCCCTGGAAGCTGGTCGGCAACATCGGCGCGCACCGGGCGCGGGAAGAACGCGACCGAATCGATCCCCCCCAACTGCCGCTCGATGCGGTCCCGCAGGCTGCCCCGGAGCGAGTCGCCGACCAGCAGTGCGCCAGTGAACACGGCCGACGCGACCGCCACCCCCAGCAGGACCGCGAGGTTCCCGCGCGCGTGATACCGGAGGTTCCGTGCGACCAGTTTGGACGTGGTGAGCATCGGGTCAGTTGCTCTCGTATTGCCCGCTGCCGGAGGGAGAGCGGGAGCGGACGAAGACCGTCAGACGGGCTGGAGGGCGCCGTCGTTCATCTCGAGCCGCCTCGGGAACAGCTTCGCCAGGTCCGCGCTGTGCGTAACCACCACGAGGACCGTTCGCTCCTGCATGTGCAGCTCGAGCAGCATCTCTCCCACCGACTGTGCGTTGGTTCGGTCGAGGTTGCCGGTCGGTTCGTCGGCCAACAGCAGCGTCGGCTTGAG